>JAJXVL010000038.1 GCA_021782175.1 bacterium | reverse complement strand
TGGTCCTGGCAGTAGCGGCCGGCGAATTGGCCTCGAAGAAGTCACGCAGGCCGAGATAAGTCTGTTCGGCTAAGCCATGCAAGAAAGCGGCGCGCGTTTTGGCATTGGTCAACTGGTGCTGATAAATATAAGCATATTCGATCAGCATACTAGCGGCATTGGCCGTATTGTTGGCACCAATGGCGATCAAGCCCGGTTCACTGATAATACCCTCGGACTCCACTGGCAAATCAGAAACTGTCGTATAACTTTTCAAACGATTGAAAATAGCCTGGGCAATGGATCTGGTGGTGGAACTATTGTCGTACTGCTCAGCCGGCACATAGATCGCAAAACCAGTCGGCTTGCCCGGGCCGTCAACCGGACGGTTGGGGACATCGTTGAAATGAATATGGATCGTAATGTCGATATTATTTTCGTTAGCCCATTTGGTAATGCCGTATAGGCGAATAGCGACATTGTCCGGCGCGGTATTGTGATATTCAGTTGCCACCGGCCGCGTCGTGGAACCAATGGCAATCAAATGGTTCATCTCGACTTTGGAAGCCCTCTCCCAAGCGATGATACCCGCCCAATTTTGCTTGAAGTAATTGGCGAATACGGGATTCCAGGCATAATCATCACGCGTGATGAAAACTTGATAATGCGGATCTTTGTCCAGAAGAGCTTGCAGATCGTCAGCAAGAGCAACGTTGAGAACTCTTTCCTTGAGCGAACCGTACTCTGCCCCACCGAAGCCTGGTTCGTGACCGGGGACCAGGAGCACGCGTACCCTGGTCGAACTGGCGGTCGAGACAGGAGAAGTCGTAGCCAAACCGGAAAGAACGGGGGCGGCCGGACCAACGACAGAGATAGTCGCGGCATCATAAGCCGCCTCCAGCTCAGCGATAGTCTTGGGATCATGGGAGAGAATCACTGCCGCGAATTGGTTCCCGGCCTGTTCAATGGCCGCCGTAATAATATTGACTTGGGCCGGATAGAAAACCGGCGCATAAGGCAACCAGAGCAAGGCAAAGGCGAGTGAAGCTGCCACAACCGGTTTCATGGGCATATCTTAACACGACCGGAGTTTGATGTATGATGAGCTCATGCCGGAATTACCTGAAGTCCAAACCACCGTCAACGGTCTCCGGAAGCGGGTCATCGGCCGCCGCATCAAGGCGGTCTGGTCTAGTTATAACAGCCCCTACTTCCACGGTGACGACAACATCAAAGACCCGACTTATTTCAAAACTTTCCAGAAAGCGATTCTGGGACAAAAGATTGTTTCCGTTGATCGCCGTGCCAAGAATATCCTGATCAATCTCTCCCGCGGCCAGACAATCCTAGTGCATATGAAAATGACCGGGCATTTGCTCTACGGCACTTACCGTTTCGATCCGGCCATGACCAAGGATCCCTGGGAGCCTCTCTCCCCTCGCGGCCTTAGAGACCCCTTCAATCGTCACGTCCGCCTAGTCTTCACTCTCGACAATGGTCATCATTTAGCGTTATCGGATATGCGTAAGTTTGCCAAGGTCACTCTGCTTCAAACCGAGACCGCGCTGCAATCAAGCCACCTCCATGATCTAGGCCCCGAACCGCTAGACCCTGCCTTCACTTTCGAAAAATTCCGAGTTCAATTGGCTGACCGACCTCACGGCAAAATCAAACTAGTCCTCATGGATCAAACCGTCCTTTCCGGTATTGGCAATATCTACGCCGACGAATCACTCTGGCGTGCCGGCATTCATCCATTATCGCGCGTAGCCAAGATCCCTATCGCCAAACAAAAGCTCCTCTACCAAGCTATCAGGAAAATTCTCTCAGCCGGCATCGAGCTGGGCGGCTCCTCCACCTCTGACTATCGCAACATTGATGGCGAGAAAGGTACCAGCCAAGAAAAACACCACGCTTACCGCCGCACGGACGAACCTTGCGGAAAACGCGGCTGTTCAGGACACCTGAGGAGAATTACCGTCGGCAGTCGCGGCACACATTTTTGCGACCGACATCAGAAATTATTTGTCTGAGTGCTTACCTATCGAGCAATCGGTACAAGAAGATGCCCGTCGCCACCGAAACATTCAAGGATTCTTTTTGGCCGCGCAGAGGTATCTCCGCGATAATGTCAGTCGCCTCTATGAGCTTGGGAGAGACGCCGCTCACTTCCTGTCCCAGAATGATCAGAGCTTTTGGCGGCAGAGAAACCTCTTTGTAATCAACCGAGTTCGGAGCCTGCTCCAAGGCTACGACAGTGAAACCTTGTTTCTTGAGTTCCTTGATGAGTCCCAGATCGTCCTCGATGTGTTCCCAGGGCAAAACTTTTTCAGCTCCCAGAGCCACTTTGGCCAGATCGGTCCGCAGCCGGCCGAAACGATCAAGCGGCGTCGGTGTAGTTTGGGAACAATAAATCCGGCTGATGCCCAGGGTCTCAGCCGTGCGGAAGATCGAGCCGACATTGTGCACACTGCGGATATTATCCAAGAAGAGCCTGATATCACTGGCTGTCTCTCTGGCCCCGGCTTGGGCTGGTGGTTTTTGCGGCTTAGTCATTCTATAATGGCTACATTAATACATAATCTTACCGTTCATGCATCCTCTCTCACTCTTTCCCACGCTCTTTTCTTGGCAATTATTGGCTCCGACCTTGGACCGTCTGGTTTTGGGCGTAGTACTCCTGCACTGGGCTTACCGCGAAATGCGCAATACCGAAGCCTCCGTCCACGCCAAAGGTCTCTGTCTCATCGAGGGCTTGGCTGGTCTCTTCCTCCTGGCGGGCTACTTCACTCAGGCTGCGGCACTGATTATCGCTATCGATCTCGTCATTCGCATCATTGGTCGCGTACAGCGCAAAGCTTTCCTGACTGACGGAGTCAACTACTATTTGATCCTGCTTGTTTTGGCTGTTTCTCTCCTAGTGACAGGACCGGGATTCTTTTCCCTGGATTTGCCGTTATAGGAGTTATCACAAACCCAGGACAACATATTCCTTTTGAAACAAAACGAACCTGCCGGACCTTCATCGACTGTTTCGGCACGACCTTCGGCTTTGTTTCAAAAGGAATATGTTGTCCTGGGTTATTGCGATTGGACTATTCAGGGCTTCTGTTTCGATTGTGTTAAAATTGAATTCATGAAAAAGTTTGGCACTCGAGCCTTCACCCTTATCGAGCTTCTGGTCGTCATTTCCATCATTGGTCTTTTGGCTTCGATTGTGTTGGTTTCCCTGAATAGTGCTCGCGATAAGGCTCGGATTGCCGCGGACCAGGAGTTCGAAGCGACTTCATATCACACCCTCGGCGCCAACCTGCTCGTTTATTGGCCCATGAACGAAGGGGCAGGTATCACTCTGAACGATCTCTCCGGCAACGGCAATACTGCAACTTATACCTACAGCGGCGGCGCCACTTGGGCTCCCAATTCACCGACCGGTAACGGCAGCTCGCCTTTGTTCAATAATGGTCCCTACTTCGTAACCGGTGTAGTCAAAGATCTTTCCCCTTCTGTTGTCACCGTTTCCGCTTGGGTAAACATCTCTGCTTACGGCACTTGGAACAGATTCGTGAACAACAATTGGGTTTGGAATGGTTGGCTACTATTCACTGACCCTTCCGGCGATCCACTTTTCGGTGTTGGCCAAACAAATACTCAATATGTTGCCTCTGGCCCAGTCTTATCGCTCAACAAATGGTACTTCCTCTTGGGCACATACGATGGTTCCAATGTCAGCCTCTATGTTGATGGTAAATTGGGAAATTCTGTGCCCCTTTCGAATGCAAACATGACTGTTGGAGCTGGTCTCGATACCGGTAACGGCGTGATTGGTATGGTCAGCGATGTCCGCGTCTATACTCAAGCGGTAACCGCTATGGGCGCGGCGAAGCTTTATGCCGAAGCTCTCCGGACA
>JAJXVL010000037.1 GCA_021782175.1 bacterium | reverse complement strand
AGTGATACCAGAGGCGGCCGCCACATCGAGATCTTTGGGCTGATGGCGTAGGAGGATGGCGGGCTTGGTTCGATCGAGCCCTAGACCAGCCAAAATCCGCGCGAAGTCTTCCCGGTGCTCGCAAGTGGTGTCATCAACGCCGACGAGTTGTAAACCATCAATCACGCGACACTCATCTCTCAAGATGGTGATGCCGAGATTCTCGATAGCGCGCAAGAAGGGTGAACTATCGCCAAATTCCTCATGGTTGCCGGTCACAAAGAAGACGCCTTGCGGGGCCGATAGAGCCCGAAGCGGTGCGATGAGTTTCGAGAGATCCGGCGCGGCAGTGCCATCGAAGAGATCCCCGCCGATGAGGATGAGATCCGGCCGCAGAGCCATGATTCGCTCGGCGATACTCCTGGCAAAAGTGGGTCCGAGTACTTGGCCGAGATGGAGATCGCTCACGAAGACGGCTCGCCTGCTCTGCCACTCACGACTCGGAAGTGGTACGGTGACACGCGAGATTTGGATCCGTCGCGCGTGCCATAGACCATACAGACTGACGAGCACTACCAGGAGGAACAAGCCGAGACCGAGAGGGTGTGAGCCCCAGCCAATCATTATCATCAAGCCATAAACGAGCGCCGCCAGGAAAGCATAGGCGAAGAAGCCCATATAGGCTGACAGGACGCGAGTTATCACTCTGGTGACGCTATTGTAATACCTCCGGCCGAGGATAGTGATGCCGATGAAGGCCAGCGATAATATAGCGAGAGCAAACCACAACCAGATCCGACTGGTACCTGAATTCAAGGAAAATGTCTGAGCGATAGTCGCAAAGACGACCAAGTTGGTGATCACCAAAACCGACAGCACGATGCCGAGGAAGATGATAATAACGCGCTTGGAATGCATATGTAGTCTTAATTACCCTTATGTCCAGCCAAAATCAAAGTAAAATCCTGCTTGGGTTCTTTCTTGGACTTACACTTTGCAATTTCATCAATGATTAGATTGTTCTGCGAAAAAGAATTATCCAATTCATACATAGAATGCAGAAACATGCGATGGTTCGATAGTCTCTTCATATCACCCAAGACTTCTTTGCCGCTTATCTTTGTATTGATGTGCCAAGACAGCCATAATTGATATGCTTCTGGATTTGCTGTAACAATTGCAAAATGACCATTCGGTTTGAGTACTCTATACAATTCTTTTGCCACCACATCCAGATCAGAAATATGTAGCCAAACAAAAACCGAAAAAACGGCATCCATTGATGAGTCACCAAGCGGTATTCTTTCAGCTGTACCACCCATAAATTTTCGGCTTGGATATAGTTTACAGGCGTATTCTCGTAAGTGTTGTGACGGCTCCACACCAACATAATCAACCCCATCCAAGAACACCTTCTCTGAACACAGACCCGTGCCAGAACCAATCTCTAGAATATTTAGAGGTTTTACTTTTTTTACCCAGGCTGATAACCAAGGATATATTTCACGTTCTCTAGTATCGTCATTAGCGAATGATTTGACCCAGGTCACCCATTCCTCAGCCACTTTCTTATCAGCATACATACCTTGGTTTATTTCCATAAAAAGATAATTACTTACTACTTGATCAGACTGAGATCACCATTCAGGAACACCGGCTTCATTCCGAGAATTTCCTGCTTGTAAGAAAGTTCGGAGGAAACGGGATTCAGGATGAAGATCTGCTTGTGCTGGTAAAAAGCCACTCCGATCTCCATGAGCGTATTGCCGCCAATGTAGCCTTTGATGCCCCGCTTGTCCTGATTGATGACCAGGATAGCCTCGCCCCAATCAATCTTATCGTAATGATCCCTGATGGCGCCCTCCTTCAGGTCCCAGATCTGATGTCCCGCCCCAAAAGCATCAATACCGCCGTTCTGCTCGATGAATTGACCGAAATAGACCTTCCGGCCGCCACCAAACTCCTGAGGCACCTCGAGAGCCAGCTCCGGAATCTTCACTTCATGCCCCAACTTCACGAGCTCATCCCTAGCGGATTCCATCTCCTTGTAGAAAGCAATACTGCCGCAGATAGTGATTTTCATGTTTCAAATGATGTTTAGTTCTTTTAACCACTCATGCATGACTGGTTCCAGACCGGGACTTTTGGCCCAGTCATCCTCGCTGATCCGGTGCTCGAGATACTCCTCGGTTCTCTTCCCTAGTTGGCGAACCTGCTCTGGCGTATACCACCCTGCTCGCTTGGTCTCGTCTTCGCTCCGACGGAGCTCACCTTGAGCCGACACTTTGTAGATTTTCCAATAATGCCAAGTGCCATTTTCCCGGCGGCACGGATT
The DNA here is from genome assembly GCA_021782175.1 of bacterium. GTDB lineage: Bacteria > Patescibacteriota > Minisyncoccia > Phycocordibacterales > PALSA-1337 > C7867-002. Next base: position 1,732 of record JAJXVL010000037.1, on the reverse strand, counting down.
CTCTTTCCTCTTTTCGCCGATCAGTTCGAGAGTCTGAGCATCCAAACCAACCTCCTCCTTCAATTCGCGCGTCGCGGCGGCCTCAAAAGTTTGATCAGCATCCACATGACCGGCCGGCACCGCAAAGCCAAAAGGATACTTCGCCCGCTCAATCAGGAGCAGTTTCTCATCCCGCCAAACCAACATCCCGACGCTAGTGTGATCGCATTGCTTGGTCATAAGCTGGTGGAGATATTATAACATTGGCACAAATTCTCTGACGGGTTCAATCCGATCAATCTTTCCGTCACCAATAACGAGACCGCCATTATTGGATAGGGCTAATATTTTCAGATTCTGTTTATTTGCAAAATCAGCCAGTTCGTCACCCTGTTTATCATCATAGTGACATTGAATTACATACCCACCTGCAAGATCTAGGCCTGTGAAATCATTTATTCCAACATCATTTGTATCAGCACCATCTCCTAGAGCAGCTGTTCTTATGTCTTTGCCGAAAATAATTGCTCCGGCACTACCACCAAAAACAGTCTTTCCCAATTCCAAAAATTTTAGGATTATTTCATCAAAACCACTCTGTCTAACATCATCAAGCAAAGCGAATGTGTTTCCGCCGCCGATGTATATCGTATCGAATGTCATAACATACTCGAGAGAGCAATTTTGGAGATCTGTCAGCATTTCTATTTGAAAACCATAAATACCGTAGGTGGCAGTGAACCATTTCAAACATTCGTCAAAGTTGGCCGTTTTCCACGCAACCGGCACATAGAGAACCCTGGCATTCGGCCCCACGGCATTTGCATATATATCGTTGAAACTTTTCCCTTCGATTTCATCTCCACCACCTGACAGAAATAGTTTTCCTTTCATAGTATGTAAGTATACACGCTAAATGAAGATGCAGTTAACTTTTGCGTGCAATCACCTATTTTAACCTGCATAAAATAAAAGCCGTCCCGACTCCTAGCCCACCACAGTCTTTTATCAATAGACTGTTGCGAAACTAGGGATCAAAGACGACTTACCAAAATGAAACAGTGTGCTTTTGTCCTATTCCACTCGGATCACCTCCATAAATAGAGGCTCACCTTGCGAAACTAGAGTTTGAGGAACTGTACCGGATTGGCGCCCGGCGGCGGATCGGCTATACCCGGCTGTACCCCGTAATCCGGAGCGTACCCGCACTCATATCTATTGATGAGTTTGACTGCAAGATATCATACAATTGTGCAGTGGTAATGTCAAATCGTGTTATGTGATGATATTTTCTTCCGGAAGATGTCCCTGAAATCATTTACTGGAACTAATTTTCTGAAACTCTTCGAGCACTTCGGGCAATTCAGTAAATTAATTATCTTTTTTGGAAAGTGGCTTGAAGTTCATAGTGAATTAACTTAGCCAGTTACCTATTATCTCTGCTAATTGTTTCTCATACCCGAAATAGCTATGCGGGGCCTTGGCGACAATAGCGGTATCGAAAATGGGCGCTTTCTTTGCTTTGGCTTTTATCACTTCAAGCGCCTCCTCTATCGGCAATATCGCGGCATCGTCTGTACCCCCAAGGATAGCCAAAACTGGTATAACTATTTCTCCAATGCATGAAGGAGCTTCCTTGTCATATGTATTGAAGACATCAACCGCCGACTTCCTTTCTGAAAGATTAATATAAGTTGCAGCAGAGAGCCTATAACTATTCCATAGCAACTCAGGACATACCCAATCACCTCTC
>JAJXVL010000036.1 GCA_021782175.1 bacterium | reverse complement strand
TTTGGCCGCTTGGTCCAGAATGCTTTGTATCTTGGCTGGCAGAAGTTTGAGCTCCGTAGCCAGACGCTTGCCCATCGAGAATGACAGATTCCTCTCGCGGCCGAGGAAGATAGTGAGCAAGGCCAGAGCGGTCACCTGCGAAATGAAAGCTTTGGTCGAGGCGACGCCGATCTCCGGACCGGCATGATTGTAAATACCGGCGTCAGTCTCACGAGCGATCGTCGAACCGACAACATTCACGATACCGATGGTGAGCGCACCTTTGCGCTTGGCTTCACGGATAGCTTCGAGCGTGTCTGCTGTCTCGCCAGATTGAGAAATAGCTAGAAGCAAGGTATGTTCATCGACCAACGGTTTGCGATAGCGGAACTCTGAACCCACCTCCACCTCGGTCGGAATACCGGCATATTCTTCGAGCATATACTCCCCCACCAGACCAGCATAGAAAGCTGTGCCACAGCCGACAATCACCAGCCGTTTGATCTGTCTGAGTCTATCCTCAATACTCTCGAGACCACCCAGTTTGACCAAGCCCTTGGAAACCACCAGACGGCCGCGCAGAACATTTTCGATCACGGCCGGGCCTTCCATGATTTCCTTGGCCATGAAGTGAGCAAAGCCGCCTTTTTGAGCTTCAGCCGCCTGCCAATCGATCGTGTCTACGAAACGACTGATCGGACGATGCTTCAAGGAATAGAGCCGGTGAGTTTCCGGAGTGATCACCGCGATATCGCCATCTCTGAGATAAATAACCTGTTTGGTATGACGAAGGATCGGTGAAGGGTCTGAAGCGATGAAATTCTCTCCCTGCCCCAGTCCTACTACAACCGGCGCGCCGAGGCGGGCCGCGATGATCTTGTCTGGTTCAGTCCGACTGGCTACCAAGAGACCATAGGTGCCTCTCACTTCCGCGAGGGCCGCGGTCACGGCGTGTTCCAGATCAACTGCGGTTTTTCTTTTGGCTTCGATGAGGTGAGCTAGCACCTCAGTATCAGTCTCTGAATGGAAAGTGTGCTCGGCGGCTATGAGTTGCGATTTTAGTTCGGCAAAATTCTCAATAATGCCATTGTGAACGACCCAAATCTCCCCGCGGCAATCACTGTGCGGGTGGGCATTGATCTCTGTCGGGTCGCCATGGGTAGCCCAGCGCAGATGCGCGATACCGCTCGTTCCGAGCAAATCCGCGCGGACTTTGACGCGCAGATTTTCAACCGCGCCGGCGGCTTTGATAGCTCCGGAAACCGGCAGGAAGATGCCGGCGGAATCATAACCGCGGTACTCGAGAGTGCCGAGACCATCCAGGAGGATGGGGGCCGCGTGTTTGTTTCCGGTATAAGCAAAGATGCCGCACATGCCATAGATAACCAGCTCCCCGGAACTAATGTCACCTAGGCGGCTTTTTGGGCACGGTCGTGGAGACTTTGATTGACCCGCTTCTGCACTTCGGCGGCAATAGCCGGATCCTCGATAGCCGCGAAGATAGCTTCTTCGACCAGTTCCTCATCTGATAAACGACCAAACTTGTTTTTGAGAGCTTCCAAATGCTCTTCTGCCTGCTTGGCCTCGCGCTTGGCACTCACTTCACGCAAATGTTCATTGACTGATTCCACTATCTCCGCGGCCGCCATTTCATCAGTTAGAACTTCGTGAATAGCTTTGTCTATCAATTCCTCATTGCTTAAATCCTTCAAAGGACGTTCGCGACGATCTACCTTGGTCAACAATTGTTCTTTTTTGGAAGAGGTTTCAACTGCTTCTGCCTCAGTGACTTCTGGCTTATTTGATTCTACTGAAAGACTCTCAAGAGATTTGAACTTCATGATAAAAAATTAAATATAATAAAACTCTTCGAAAACTCGACGGTAACGCTGAATGGTCTCATTGGCCTGATGATGAGTCAGAGCAAAAGCGGCGCCTTCGTGGGCAATCTGATTGCGGACTTTGTGCGCTTCCCAAGCATCATCGAGATGCTTGAAATCCCCCGGCTGAACCCGTTTCAACTTCTCGCCAATGGATTCGCCTTGGTAGCCGAGACCGGTCAAGACTGCATCCAACATCGTATCGGCATCCAGGATCGCTTGTTTCCAATCATTCGGATTGGCCGAAGCCAGGAGGGCCGTAGCCTTGTCCCACTGGACCGATAGATCGCGATCGCCGGCATCCTTGGTCACTTCGAAAGCCGGCTCAACCTTCAAGTCATGCTTCTCGGCTTCTTTCTTGCGGATGACCTTGAGCTGTTCGGCACAGTAGATGATGCCAATCAGGAAAAAGAGCGATACGGGAATAGAGAGAACGACTAGGAAATTGAGTGCATTCAAGAGCCATTGTTCAAAGGTCGGGAAGAACCCGACTACCCAAGCCGCAGCCTGCGAAAAAAGCGGGAAAAGATTGGTAGTTGGCAGAACAACACTCGAATGGTCCATGGATTTATTATATCACTCCCCTAGCAAAAGCTTGCCAGCCGTGAAAAGGTCGGCCTCGGCGCCGGCTCGGGCGGTCAATTGCAAGCCGAGCGGCAAAGTGTGGCCGTCACGCTCGGTCGATCCATAAGGGACTGACAGGGCCGGCAGACCGGTAATATTGGCAGTCACGGTGAAGATATCCTCGAGGTACATGGCTACCGGGTCACCGGTCTTCTCGCCAATCTTGAAGGCCGGGCCAGGTGTAGTCGGCGTTGCCACGAGATCTACCGCTTGGAAAGCTTTTTCGAAATCTTCGGTAATCAAGCGGCGCATGGCATTGGCCCGATTGTAGTAGGCATCATGGTAGCCAGCCGAGAGTACGTAAGTACCCAGAAGGATGCGGCGGACTACTTCACGACCGAGACCAGCGCGGCGGGTGCGGAAATAATCCTCGATACCGTCACGACCATCTACATGGAGACCGTATTTGACGCCGTCGAAGCGGGCCATATTCGAAGAAACTTCGGCTGGCATGACGATGTAATAAACCATCAGCGCATAAGCGATATTCGGCAGTTCAATATCGCGAATCTGATAGCCTTTGGCCTCAAATTCCGCCAAAGCTTTCTCGAAGGCTTCACGCGCGGCCGGATCGAGACCATCTCCAGACAGGAAGTGACGCGGAACCCCGATGGTAAGTGGTGTCCCCTTCTCACGACGCGGGGCTGCATAAGTATTTTCGGAGATGGTTGTGCTATCGCGACGGTCACGACCTCGCATGGCCTCGAAGAGAACTTGGCAATCACCCACCGTCCGGCCAATGGGGCCGATTTGATCGAGCGAGGAACCCATAGCCATGAGGCCGTATCGAGAAATAGCACCGTAAGTCGGCTTCAGACCAACAACGCCGCAAAAACTAGCTGGTTGCCGGATAGAGCCGCCGGTATCAGAACCTAGCGCAAAGAGAGCGCCCTCCATAGCTACAGCCGCCGCCGAACCGCCCGATGAACCACCGGCGACTCGGGACAAATCGTGCGGGTTCTTGGTCACACCATAAGCGGAATTTTCCGTGGAACCGCCCATTGCGAATTCGTCCATATTGGTGCGGCCGAGCCAGACCACGCCAGCTTCGGTAAGCTTGGCCGCGGCAGTGGCATCATAAGTGGCCGTGTATCCTTCCAGAATCTTTGAGGCTGCTCCGGCGCGGCGGCCCTTGAGCATAATGTTGTCCTTGATAGCCCCTGGGATGCCTGTGAGCGGTCCGGCCGTGCCGGCTTTGAGTTTCTCATCAGCCCGCTTGGCCTGGTCCAGAGCATCAGCAAAAACTTCCAAATAGGCATTGACTCCCGGATTAGCGGCTTGAATCTGATCCAAACAAGCCTGGGTGAGTTCTACCGCCGTGAAGTCGCCTTGGCGCAAACCACGGGCGGCTTTCTCGATAGAGAGGTTTTTGAGGTCGATCTTCATGTTAGTCCTGGGCAATAATTTTCTTTACGGCGATGAAGTCCCCTTCCCGATCAGGAGCCTCGGAGAGCAAACGCTCGCGATCTTCGGCGGAAATCGGTTCGGCTTGGTCAGGACGAGTAATGTTTCGAATGGCGCCGACACGGAGAGCGGTATCGGCAGTGACCGGCGCGCGCTGGAGCTGATCGACATAACCCAGAATAGAATCGAACTCTTTGACCAGTGAAGTTTTGTCGGCCTCGGAAAGTTCAATGC
>JAJXVL010000035.1 GCA_021782175.1 bacterium | reverse complement strand
GAGTAGGACTGCCAACAAGACTACCAGATAGCTGAAGATATCCAGAAAGCCGGAGAGCAAGCTACCAACACTGTTGAACTTCTTGTCGAGAGGATTCTGCAAGCCGAAAGTGCCGGTATTACTACCACCAGTACCAACCGGCTGGGTAATAGTACCCGAAGAATTTGGCACTGATGGGGCTGTTTGTGTACCGGATGAATTCGGTACCGACGGAGCCGTTTGGGTACCCGAAGAATTTGGCGGCGCGATACCGGTGTCAGTCGGTGTAATGGTCGAGTTGAAAGCGCCCGATGAGCTTGGGTCTGATGTTTGGGTACCCGAAGAATTTGGCGGCGCGATACCGGTGTCAGTCGGTGTAATGGTCTGGTTGAATGTTGGCGTACTCTGAGCTTGCACCAGTGGCCAACCGGCAAAAGCGACCACAACCGTGAAGAGCAGCGCCACAACACCCGGACCAATAATTTTCTGTAAGATATTTTTTGGCATGATAGTAATAATGAATAAAAGCTCTAACCGTTACCCATATACACACTGGCATTACCCGTCAGCCAGGACATGATCTGATAAACAATGAACCAGGCCGTGAGCATGAGCACAAAGCCGATCGCTAGCTTGGGGAAAATGCTCTTGGCGCGCTTGATATTCTCCTGGGTACCAGTGATATAGAGATAACCAGCATAGGCACAACCGATCATGACCGCCAGAACACCGACCACGATCATGACATTGATCAGATACTGTGCCTGGATCATCAAGCCGTTGAAGTCACACGGCACATAGATATGTCCCAGATTGGCTGGTGGACTAACGCCGGCGGGCAATGGCGGACCATCACAAACAGTCAGTCGGAAACTACTGCTAGTCAGATTGACCGGCGGCACCTGGGCGGCGTTCACCGCCCAAGCGGCCGAAGGCAAGGAAACCAACCCCACAATAGCCGCGAAAATGGTGCCGATGATCGTGATGATTTTTGTTTTTTTCATGATCTTTTTGATTATTGACTGGCTGGCAAAGCTTGGTGCAAGAGCACATTGTACTGGTTACCGGCATCGCTTACAGCTTGGGACAAGCTCTTTTGACCGCTGGCCACTGCCTGGACCATGGTACCCAGAATCTGATTGGACTGGTTGAGATCCACATCGAGCCAGGCTTTGGCGATCAGAGCCGAACGATTGAAGATAGTGAGATAAGGATCAGTTGAGCCGGCCGCGATCACCGTGCGCGAAACTGATGGCAAGTAAGTAGCGCTGACCAGATTGGCCAGGAAAGCCGGCTGAATGATCGAGGAGATGGCAGTGTAAGCCGCATTCGTATTGGCTGAGGCTTTGACCAGAGAAAAACCGTAGAGTCGGCCGTAAGTCGCCGCTACCCCGCCCGTGCGGACTTGCGGCAGTTGCGCCACATCGAAGTTCAGATTGGGATTCTTGGCGCGCAACTCAGCCAACTCCGAAGCAAAACCAAAATAAACCGCCAAATTCCCCGCCAAGAAAGCGGTTTTGGCTTCCGGCCATGAGCGGTTCCAGGAATAATTGGCCGAGGATGGATTGACGAATTGCGTGAAGAAATCGAGAGCTTTGGTCGGATCAGCCGTGGCGCTCAGAGTAAGTGTGCTGGAAACACTACCGTAAGTATCAACTGCCGTCACCGGATTGCCTGATTGCATGAGCAAAGAACCGAGAATTTCCCGAGCATTATCGACATTGGTGAAATCCCCCATAGCTACGGCACTCTGGGTAATAGTGCCGCTTTGATTCTTCACGGTCAGTTTCTGATTGAGCGCCTGGAACTGATCCCAGTATTTGGGTGGCTCCGCGATACCGGCGGCATTGAACATGTCACGATTCCAATACATGACCAGAGGATCAACCAAGAACGGCAAACCCAGCAAGCCATTTTTGCCGATGTACAGACCAGCTTCATCAATATAGGCATTCATGAAGTCACGCTGAGTCAAAACACTGAAAGGTATCGGGGTCAATTTGTCTTCGTTCTGCAGGAGCATATCGACTGGGATGAGGACTGCGTCTGGTCCAGCCCCACGAGCCAAGGCTGAAACAAAGTCACCCTCGAAGGCTGTTGGTGTTTCCTGGGTATACTTGATAGAGACTGGCGAGGAAAGTGAGTTGTTGATCTTGCCTACATAATCATCAAAAATATTCTTTGGAAAAGTCCCCCAGATAGTGACGGTGGGAAGTTGCGTACTGGAATTGTTATTCTTGAAAGTAGCAAAGGCAATAACTCCTCCGATAATGAAGATTACCATCACACTCATAAAGATAATTTGGAATTTGGAAGTCTTCATATAGTTTTAACTGCGAGAAAAAATGAGTCCGTAATGATGGTCACCGGCGCCAAAAGATCGCTCCAATTTGAAGCCCTGCTTCTCGAAAAGGGTTTGGGCTTTCATGCTCGGGACAATGGTCTTGGGACTAAGCGGGCTCACTTCATTCCAGTCAATGAGCAAAACCCGGCCGGCCGGCTTGAGCAGACGCTTGATCTCTAGAACAAAATCATCAGGCTTGGTGATCTGAAAAAGGATATTCGAAGCGATGACTACATCAGCCTGGGCATCATGCAGCTTGGTCCCGCCGACTTTCTCGGCATTACCCCAAACAGTCTCAATATTGAAAAGATTCTGAGAAGTACCCATGGTGCGCAAGCGGTTCAAGAGGTCACGATTGACATCCACGGCATAAACTCGGCCGCTATGCCCTACGCGCCGAGCGGCTTCGATAGTATAGAATCCAGAACCGGCACCAAGATCAACTACTCGCATACCCTCAGTGAGTCCCAGTTTGGCGAGATTGGTAGCCGGATCGGAAAACATAGTGGTCATATTTTAGCACGAAAATGGGCTGTTTTGGTGAGCCTTGTGGACAAATTTATTGCTTCAAAACCTTTAGCCCCATCAATAGTAGTTTCTCGGAGAGTAGCTGTACACTTAGTGGGAACTCTACTTAGGCCGATTATTAGGCTGAAGGAATACACATGAGACTACTGATCCCGCTGGGAATGTTCCCACTAAGGGTACAGCTACTCTCCTAGTAATACGGTCTCTCAAAAACTCTATTGATGGGGCATTGTATTGAATTAACAAATTAGTAATCCTGAAAGTCCTCAGGTAGTTGGTCGAGAGTTGTTTAAGGAGACCCCAGAGACAATATGTCCTTTTGGAGGACATTTCGCAGGAAATTTCTAGCAAGAAATTTCCGAGATGAAGCGCAGAGCCCTGCAGGGCTCTGACGCGTGTCCGGAAAAAGGACATATTGTCTCTGGGGTATTTACTGCGTTCTAAAACCCAACTACCTGAGGACTTCTGGAAAAATATCTTATAAGCAAATCAAACTAGCCAACGAATCCCCTTCACGCAATTTCATGACTCTCACTCCTTGCGTAGCTCTAGAGAGCGAAGGTATTTCGGCGATATCCACGCGGATGACCTGAGATTTCTTGGACATAGCCACAATCTCGGTATCATCATCAGTCACCACACGAGCCGCCATCAAGGCGCCGGTTTTGGGAGTCACATTCATAGTCAAGATACCAGAACCACCACGACCTTGAACTTTGTATTCATCGAGAGCGGTCTTCTTGCCATAGCCGTTGGCTCCCATGACGAACAAGCAAGGATTCTTGGCAGTCTTGGCCACGACATCAGCCGAAATAACCGCGTCAGCCGGGAGATCTTTCTTCTTGTCAGCTTCGGCTAGTCGGATGACTCGCACACCAGCCGCGCTGCGACCCATCTCGCGCACATCACCTTCCTGGAAACGAATCGACTGACCTTCACGGGTAGCAATGACAACATTGTCACCTTTTTCGACGAAGGAAACAGAGATTAGCTCATCACCGGGATCGAGGGTAATGGCGATGAGACCGGAACGGCGGACATCTTTGAAATTAGCGGCGGAAGTTTTCTTGCCGGTGCCGTTGCGCGTGACCATCATGAGCGCCAAACCTTCGGCTTCTTTCTTGTTCTTGGGCATGGGCAAAATAGAGGTCACCCGCTCACCATCAGAGAGAGACAGGAAATTCATGATTGATTTGCCGCGCGTGGCCCGCTTGCCTTCCGGAATTTCGAACATTTTGATCTGATAAGCCTTGCCCTTGTCCGTGAAGAAAAGCAGATCATTGTGCGTGCTGGCGAAGATCAG
>JAJXVL010000034.1 GCA_021782175.1 bacterium | reverse complement strand
ACCATCAGAGAGAGACAAGAAATTCATGATTGATTTGCCGCGCGTGGCCCGCTTGCCTTCCGGAATTTCGAACATTTTGATCTGATAAGCCTTGCCCTTGTCCGTGAAGAAAAGCAGATCATTGTGCGTGCTGGCGAAGATCAGATGCGAGATGAAGTCTTCTTCCTTGGTATCCAGATCCACTACTCCGACACCACCGCGCTTCTGTTTGCGATATTCCGAGGGGTCAGTGCGCTTGATATAGCCGCCTTTGGTGAGAACCAGCACGGATTCTTCGTCCGGAATGAGATCTTCGGCGCTAAACTCCTTGACGCCGTGCTTCACTATCCGCGTGCGGCGATCATCACCGTATTTGGCCTTGATCTCCAAGAGTTCGTCCTTGATCAGACCGCGAACTTTCTTGTCACTGCCCAGGATCTCTCGCAATTGACCGATCAACTCCTGCACGGACTTGAGCTCATCGAGTACTTTCTTGCGTTCGAGACCGGCCAGTTTTTGCAGGCGCATTTCCAGAATAGCCGTAGCCTGCAAGTCGCTAAACTTGAACTTCTTCATGAGGCTGGCATGAGCTTCGACGGCATCCTTGGAACCGCGAATGAGCGTGATGATCTCATCGATATGGTCCAGAGCTTTCTTCAGGCCGAGGAGGATATGCTCACGAGCGAGCGCGGCATCCAGGTCGAACTGCGTGCGGCGGCGGATCACATCGATGCGATGAGCAACGAATTCTTCCAGGATTGATTTGAGGCCCAAGGTCTGCGGTACGCCGCCCACCAGAGCCACAATATTCATGTGGAACATTTCTTCGAGCTGGGTGTGCTTGTAGAGCAGGTTGAGTACTTTTTCCGGAAAAGAGCCTTGCTTCAAATCGATAACGATGCGCATCTCCTTGTCAGATTCGTCGAGCAAGGGTTTGACAACTTCGATGATTTTCTCGCGTACCAGATCAGCAATGCGCATGATAAGCTCGCTCTTGTTGACGCGGAACGGGATCGAAGTGATGACGATCTGGAATTGGCCTTTCTTGTCCTCAGTGATCTCGGCTTCGCCACGCACTGTCATACCTCCCCGACCGGTGGCATAAGCATGATGGATATCCTTCTCACCATAGATCACGGCGCCGAGCGGGAAATCCGGTCCTTTGACGAATTGCAAGAGGTCTTCGGTGGTGGCGTCTTTGTGATCCACCAAATACACCGTGGCATCCACCACTTCACGGAGATTGTGCGGCGCGATATTGGTAGCCATACCGACGGCGATGCCGAGAGTACCATTCAGGAGAAGATTCGGGACAGCTGTCGGCAGGACTGAAGGCTCTTTCTTGGTGCCATCGTAGTTGGGACGGAAGTCGACAGTGTTCTTGTCGATATCACGCAACAGCTCAGCGGAAACACGGGACATGCGGGCTTCGGTATAACGCATGGCGGCGGCCGGATCACCGTCTACCGTACCGAAGTTACCCTGTCCCTGAATGAGCGGATAACGCATGGTGAAGTCCTGAGCCATTTTGACCAAAGATTCATAGATAGCCGCGTCACCGTGCGGGTGATAATTACCCATGGTATCGGACACTGGCACGGCTGATTTGCGGAATTTCGAGGAAGCCGTCAGGCCTTTTTCGTGCATGGCGTAGAGGATACGACGATGTACCGGCTTGAGACCGTCGCGAACATCGGGCAAAGCGCGGTCGGTGATGACCGACATGGCGTAGTCGAGAAAAGACTCGCGCATTTCCGTAGAAATATTGCGCGCGACAATGCCGGTATGAACCGGCAAAGGTGAAGCTTCCTCTGGTACTTGTTGATCCTTCTTCTTGGCCATTTATCTGTTGATTATAGCAAAAATAGCTGACTCAAGCCAGAGCCAATAATCAGTTGGCTACTTGGTAACGACCGGCTGGAGCTGGACCGAGGCATAATCGACCTTGGAAGGACCGGTGGCCAGACTCCAAACATCTCCGGCCAAAGCACCAACAGCGGCCATGAGTGACTGCGCCGGCGTACCGGCCCGACTGACACTTTCCGAAACGGCCTGACCAGCCGAAATATTGATCCCCGAAATAGAACCGAGCCAGAAGAGACCAATGACCGCGGTGATGCCGAGAGATGACCAGAAAGCGAAACGGCGACGATAAGCCTCGGGCTTGGCGCGCAAGTTGTCGAGATGGTTTTGCAGTTTCATATTTGTAATATTTTTAGATATTAACGACCCTCGGGAGCCAAGACCACTACGGCGGCCTCCTTGCCTTCCAAGTCTTTTTTCTTGAGGGTGAGCTTGGTCTCGGCTTTGGGATTCTCGCCGGCTTCTTTCAGGAAAATTTTCAAGGCATCCTTGTCGCCAAGACCTTCGAAATGGATCGGAATCACGATCTTGGGGCCGATGGAAACCGCCAACTTATAGGCCGCGGCTGGTGTCAGGACACCTTGTCCTCCGATCGGCACGAAGAGAATATCGACGGCTTCGATAGCTTCATCGGCCTCCTTGGGCAACTCTGTCTGGTTGAGCGAGCCCAGGAAACAGATATTCATGCCCTCCAAGGCAATCGAATATATAGTATTCAAACGCTTTTCCCCGCCATAGGCTGATTCCGAGGTAAACCCTTTGATGAAAACTCCCTTGATCTCATATTCTCCGGGACCTGTGACAGCGAAAGCTTGCTTGTCACCAAAGGAAACCATGTCCAAACCGTTCATGTCAGGATGATTCAAGCTAGAGAGCACAATATCAGCGCCGAACTTGCTGGTCGGCAAATCAGAACCCTTGGCAATCGGGTTCAAGGCCAGTGTAGTGTCACCGAACTGGATTTTGACGAATTCCCCGCCGAGATAAGTGATGACCATATTGGTAAGTGGTAATTTACCATACTCTGTGATATGTTTCCAATGTTCGTAAGCGTATGTAGTATGTGTGAAAGCTCGTTAATAACCCGCGTTATCCCGCAATTATTCATTATCAAATTAAAAAGCGGGGCGTGAGGATCCAAAATGTTCAAAAAGTTAAAAGAGACTCTGACTGGCGTCAAAAATGACACCAAAGATTCGGCCGCTGTTGTCACAACAGATGCGACTGACAACGAAATCGATCAGACCGAAAACAAGCCCAAGCCAGCCCCGGAAATGGAGCTGACCGAAGAACAGCGCAAGAGCGCCATGGCACCTTTTGTGCTCGGCATGAAAAATCCGCCGGCTATCGGCGACTTGGTCGAAGGTCCGGTCATCGCCTCTGACAAAGCCGCTGTCTATGTAGATTTGGCGCCTTTTGGCACTGGTATTATTTACGGTCGTGAATACATCATCGCTCGCGATGTGATCAAGAAGATCAATATCGGTGATGTCATCGCCGCCAAAGTCGTAGACAACACCCACAAGGAAGGTTACTACGAATTGTCCCTGAAGGAGGCTCGCCAAGCTCTGATCTGGAGCGAAGCCGAAGCCGCCATCAAGGAAAAGCGCGTCCTGGAATTGCCTATCAAGGAAGCCAACAAGGGTGGTCTCTTGATCGAATGGCAAGGTATCGTCGGCTTCTTGCCGGCTTCCCAGCTCAAGACTGAGCACTATCCGCATGTTTCCGATGGTGACAAGGACAAGATCCTCGAGGAGCTCAAGAAGCTCGTCGGCACTCGCCTGGCTGTCTCGATCATCACTGCTGATCCCAAGGAAGGCAAACTAATCTTCTCCGAGAAGGGTCTCGAGCACAAAGAAAAAGAGAAGATCGTCAGCAAGTATGAAATCGGCGACGCTGTCGAAGGTGTCGTGACGGGAGTCGTAGACTTCGGTGTCTTCGTCAAGCTCGAGGAAGGCCTCGAGGGTCTGGTTCATATCTCAGAGATTGACTGGGGTCTCGTCGATGATCCGCGCAACTTCGTCAAACCTGGTCAGAAGATCAAAGCCAAGATCATCGAGATCAAGGATGGCAAGATTTCCCTCTCGATCAAGCAGCTCCGGGCCAATCCCTGGACCGAAGCCGCCAAGAAGTACAAGAAGGACATGCCGGCGACCGGTGTCATCATCAAGTTCAACAAGCATGGCGCCCTAGCCTCGATCGAGGAAGGCGTAGCGGGTCTGGTCCATGTCTCGGAGTTTGGTTCCGAGGAGAAACTACGTCAGACCCTGGAGCTCGGCAAGACTTACCCGTTCAAGATTACCCTCTTCGATCCGAAGGAACAG
>JAJXVL010000033.1 GCA_021782175.1 bacterium | reverse complement strand
ATTTATACGTTCACCTAGAGAAGACTCTACAGAATTTATACGTTCACCTAGAGAAGATTCCACAGAATTTATACGTTCACCTAGAGAAGATTCCACATAATTTATGCGTTCACCTAGAGACGACTCTGTGGACTTCAAACGCTCAGTCATGGAAGACTCTACAGAATTTATGCGTTCACCAAGAGAAGATTCTGTGGACTTCAAACGCTCAGTCATAGACGACTCTACAGAATTTATACGTTCACCTAGAGATGACTCAACAGAATTTATTTTTTCATCCACAGAATCTCCTAAAGAATTTATGCGCCCAACCAGAGAAGACTCCAAGGTATTTACATGCACAGACAAACCATTAACGGCTGAAAAGACCGTCTCCAGTGTTATCACAGGTTCTTCTTGAATATTCTCTTTGATCACGAACAAATTATAGTCTTTGAAATAAGCTTGTAAACTATCCCTATTATCAAAATCGTGTCTTAATGACTAAATTCTTTCGACTTCGGCCGGTGGCATCGATACTTTCCAGATCTTGCGGTGCAAAGTCCGCCAGACTTCCTTCAGCTCTGGATTGTTCAAAATAATCAAAGTGATAATCAATACCACAATACCAATAATGCCCGCCACCAGACCTTGCATGAAGACACCCCAAACTTTGGTTAGCGGAAAGACAGCCGCAAAAACTCTGAGGGCCAAATAAGCGGCATAACCCATGATAATCGAGGCCGACAAACTGTGGAAGATCGTGCCCAGAACCGGCTTGGTGAAACCGGGGTAAGCACGCTCGAACAACCACCAATGCAGGATGGTGTTCAGACCAACTCCAAAGGAGTAAGCCAGGGATAGGGCCAGAACACTGGTACCCGTCTGTCCGTCAACACGCAAAATATCCTCCAGGAAGAAATGGAAGAGTGGCGAAACCTTGAAGAGCCACAAGAAGAAGAATCCGGATAGGACAATAGACGAGGCCGAAATAGCATTGACCAAGAAAGGCCTAGCCGTTTTGCCCTCGGCGTAGAAAGCACGCACGAAGAGCACAATCAGGCTTTGACCAACCGTCGAGAGAGTGAAAAGGGCCAACATCGCGGCCGTGAGACGAGTGTCAGCCCAATCGAAACGACCAGCCCCGAGCACTGTTCGCACGATTTGCGCTCGCAAGACAACGAAGAGTACCGTCACTGGCACTGACCAGAAGATGATATGCCGGGCCGCCGCAATCATCTTCTCCAGAAATTCTTTGAGGTTTTTTTCATAATAGAGATGAGAGAGTGTCGGGAAGACGGCCGAGGAATAACTGGCGCCAATGATCGAGAGCGGTACTGACTGCAGATTGAAGGCGAAGTTAAAAACGGAGATTGAACCGGTAGCCATAAGCGAGGCCATCGAAACCAAGATGAATGAAGCTAGCTGATTGGCTGACAAAGTAGCCGTACGCGGCAAAGAAGTGATGGCAATGCGTTTGATTTTGGACCAGTCAATACCCCGGAAAACGAAATGCGGCACCATACCTTCGTGCGACAGGAACGGCAGCTGGATACCCATATGCATGAAGGCGCCCAAGCCGACACCGACAGCCAGACCGGCGACGCCAAAAATCGGATAGAAGAACAACACTCCGGCGATAATACCGAGATTGTACACAACCGGCGAAGCCGCGTAGACCAAGAAGCGGTGGCGCATCTGGGTCAGACTGGAAAAAAGATTGGAGAGACCGAGGAAAAACGGCGATAGCAACATGACTCTGGTAGTCAAAATCAATTTGGGCAGATCCGCACTGCCGGCGAAGCCCGGCAAAACTCGCGGCAAGATGAATGGCGCGATGAAGAAGACTATGGCACTACCGAGAACAATCGCCCCGAAGAAAACTGTGAAAATAGCATCGGAAAACTGCTTCCCTTCTTCGTCGTTGTGACGAAATTTCTCGATGAAATAAGGCAAGAGGATCGAAGCAGAGACCAAGGAACCAATGGTGGCAAAGAGAATATCCGGCACTTCAAAAGCGGCGTAGTAGATGTCTAGTGTATGACCAGCACCAAAGGAGTAGGCCAGAAGCTTGTCACGCACCAAGGCCAGAAGCATCGATAGGACAGCAAAACCGGCGAGCAAATACGCAGCCTCATGTAGGCCGCGTATTTCTCTGCCGATAATCGAGAACCATTTTTTGACCATGGGAGATTATTTGGATGGCACTGGCAACTGAGTCTGACGCTCAGCGGTAGCAGCTTTGCTAGCCGGTCCGGTGAAGAGCGGCTTGCCGGCTTTGAGCGTAGCTAGGATCAGGGCGATTTGCTGATTATCCGGGTTGGTTTTGGCCAGGTTGGTGAAGATGGCGATAGCATCCGCCGTGCGGCCCTGGCGCGCTTGGGCGAGGCCTAGGAAGTACTCCGCATTGGCATAATCAGGTTGCAGAGTAATAGCCTGACTCAAAGCTTCAGATGAAGAAGCATAGTTGTTGTTTTCGTACTGCAACAGACCTAGCTGGAAATAAAGTAGAGAGTTTTGCGGATTGAGTCCAATGGCGAAATTGGCGGCTGTGATAGCGTCTGGCAGATTGCCCTTGGCGGCCTCAATCTGTGACAGCAGGAAGACCGCATCGAGATAATCGCTTTTGACCTGTAGAGCAGCCCCGACAGTCTTCAGGGCATCATCGAATTTGCTTTGGGCCGCCTGCAGACGAGCCAAACTGACATACAGCGAAGGATTGCCCGGATTGCGACTGATGGCGTTCTCATAAGCATTTACAGCTGTCTCGTAACCGTTACTCATTTTGAGATTGACCGCGAGCTCAGCGACTCGAGCCATCGAGAGATAGTTGTAATAGTTGTCTGGATCAGCTGTCACGGCCGAAGCGGCATAATTCATGGTTTGGTTGACCGTGGCAGCGGCTTCCGCGGCTACGGCTTGGGTAGTTGAAGCAGTGGAAGTGGCTGTAACCTGAGCGATTTCTTGGTTGGCTAGGGCAATGCCAGCCTCTGCCCGACCTTGCCAGTAAATATCGAGCGGGTTGAGAGCCAAGGCTGCCCGGAAAGCTGCATCGGCTGACAAAGCATCGCCGCCGTTATTCAGAGCACTGACACCATTGTCGAAATAAGCCAGCGCAATAGTATTCTTCAAGAAAACCAAACCCCACAAGACAGCAACAATCGCCAGTACATACAGTACTACCGACAAGAAACGTTTGGGCGCAGGTGCTTCTGGTGAATGCTTGGTATCCGGACAAGTCCAGGCGGACAAACGTCCATAAGTGACCGCGGCGGCCAACCAAATACCTGAGAGAATGAAAGTCAGATACCAGATGACATGGGTCGGCACATAGACAATAGAGACAAGCCAGAGGAAAGCCGCGGTGGTAAATGATGCCAGGATTACAAAATGGGCATAAGCCTGATCAGCCGGCATCACTGTTTCGGGGGGTGTATTGGACGGCACAAACAATTTGCGCAACGAACGCACGCCCAAGATACCCACAAAAACCAGGAAGACAATCCAGGCAAGCAGACCAAGCAAGCCCTCAGTGGCCACAAAAGTCGGCAACAAACCAAAACCTGAAGTGAACTCCACCCCCCAAATATTGGTGGTGTTCAGAGCCACCGGTTTGTAATCAAGGAAGGCCTGAACGAAACGATTCGGTCCAACACCGAGCAAAGGAGCGGATTTGATAGCGCCAGCGGTAACATCCAGGGTCATCTGCCAAGGCAGGGTCAACTCTGAATAACCCAGACCGAGCTTGGACACTGCCGGGCCGGCCAACTCTGTACCATGCCAAACCATCACCAGAGAAAACACCAGGAAGATCATTGGCAGCCAAGCCAAACGGCGAAACAGAGAACGAGAAGGCTGATTCTGGCCGGGCAAAGATTTTTTCGTTAGAGACAAGTATACAGTCAAGCCCAGGAAGGTCACGGCGGCGGCTTGCCAGATCGGATTGGCGTTGACCAAGTATGCCGTAGCCATAGCCACAACTATCAAGAACCAATACAACCAGCGCATGCGGCGAGAGAGGGGCAAGATCATGATCCCCAATAGACCAATGATCAAAACGACAATCGCGTATGCCCCCAGCCCGAACCAACTACCCAAAAGCACGCTAGTTATAGTACTCAGAATTCCAAAAGACAAGAAACTCGGGCCAAAAGCCAATCTCAATACTTCCAACAAAACAATAAACAGGAATGAACCGGCTAGACC
>JAJXVL010000032.1 GCA_021782175.1 bacterium | reverse complement strand
AAATCCCGTGTCCTTGAGACCGAATGTTGAAGTCCCTTGAGGATTCCAGAGTTACTTGAGGTTTTCTCTGGTGATTTACTAACTTCTTGCCCGGAATGCATATGCTAGAATTGAAGCTATGAAAACAGCTCGGGCATTCACCCTGATCGAGCTTCTCGTCGTTATCTCTATCATTGGTCTCCTCGCCAGTGTGATTCTGGTAGCTCTCGACGGTGCCAGAGCCAAAGCCAGAGATGCCCAAAGATATCAGGATTTGAATACGATCAGAACAGCTCTAGAAGAATACCGAAACGATAATGGTGGGCATTATCCTGACGAAACACCGGGTGGCAGTGGCTGCTGGTGGAATTGGCAGGGTGGCAATGCAAATGGCGGCAGTCCCCAATGGTTGGACAAACTAGTTTCCGGCGGCTACTTGAGCAGTGTGCCAGTCGAGAAGACTTATTCCGGCTGTGTTTACCGATACATGCATCTCGGCGGCCCGTCCGGCTGCGGCTCTAGCAACGGCATGTATGCCGTGCTTTATATTCTGTTAGAAAATCCGAGACCGCCGAATAGCCCCTACGCTCAACCGGCCTGTTGGGCTCCGATGAATTGGGGTGAGGGTTTGCCAGGCGACACGAACGGCCTACTGCTCATTTTGC
Source organism: bacterium (assembly GCA_021782175.1). GTDB lineage: Bacteria > Patescibacteriota > Minisyncoccia > Phycocordibacterales > PALSA-1337 > C7867-002. The sequence goes on along the minus strand of JAJXVL010000032.1, from coordinate 3,552 downwards.
CAGAATAGTTTGCGTATCGAACTTATCCATGTTATTCTGGCCTGACCTATGATTAATGTCGAGATCACCCGCAACGCCGGAGAGAACACCCTGAGCACTTTGCGCCGTTTCAGCCGCAAGGTTCAGTCAGCTGGTGTCATCCCGCGCATGCGCAGTATTCGCTACAGCAGCCGCACTTTGTCTCCCTACAAGATCAAGCAAAAGACCTTGAAGAAGATCAAGAATCGCGCCGCTATGGCCGAACTCATCAAACTGGGCAAAGCCCCGGCCGAGACCAAGCGCCCAGGCCGCCGCTAAATGTCCTCTTTTACCCAGAGCAATCTAAGCCGCGCTATCATTCCCGGGGCCCGTTTTCGGGCTATCAAAGACTTCGTCTTGGGACGGGATTATGAATTGCACTTGAATTTTGTAACCGCGCCGGAGATTCGTCGTTTGAACAAAATCTACCGTGACCAAGATCGGCCGACTGACATCTTGAGCTTCCCTCTCGAAACAGGTTTGGGTGAAATCTATATTTGCCCGAGTGAGACCCGCCGCGCCGCCAAACTTTTTGATCGCCCTTATGCCAATTTTTTGGTTTTTCTCTTTATCCACGGCTGTGTCCATTTGAAAGGATACGACCATGGCGGTACAATGGAGCGTATCGAGGTAGCCGTCCGTAAACGATTCAAGATCTAATGGCCAGAAACATCATCACAGGTATCGACGTCGGCACCAATTCTGTCAAAGTCGTCATTGCTGACGCCCGCGAAAGAAACGAGCGCGGTCAGCCCAAGGTCATTGGCGCTGGCGTGGCTGAGTCACGCGGTTTGAGACATGGTTATGTGACCAATGTTCGTGATGTCGCCGAGGGTATTCGCCGCGCCAAGACCGCCGCCGAGGAAAAAGCCGGCGTCAAGATCAAGAAAGCTTTCGTCGGCATCGGAGGCATCGGCTTGGGTAGCGTGGTTGTTTCCAGCGCCGTTGTGACTTCTCGAGCTGATGCTGAGATCACCGAGATCGATCTGCGCAAACTCAACGAACAGGCCGAGAAGGATATTCCGCCGGCCATGAGCGCCAATCGCCGAATCATTTACGAAATTCCCTTGCAATATATGATCGACGGCCTACCAGTCCTCGGTCGGCCGCTCGGCATGAGCGGCAACAAGGTTGAGCTGCGAACTCTCTTCATCACTTGTCTCGAACACCATGTCACCGATTTGATCGCGGCCGTCAACGAGGCCGGCATCGAAGTTGAGGACATCATGGCCGCGCCGATTGTCGGCGGCTTTGTCACTCTCTCCAAGGCTCAGAAGGTCGCCGGCTGTATCTTGGTCAATATCGGGGCCGAGACTGTTTCAATCGCTGTTTTTGAGAATAATATTCCGACTTCGATGGAAGTCTTCCCCATCGGCTCGACCGATATTACCAATGACATTGCCCTGGGTCTACGCTTACCCCTGGAAGAAGCCGAGCAAATCAAAATCGGTGCTATCACTGGTAGCTCTTTCCCGCGCAAGAAATTGGAGGAAATAATCTCCGCCAGACTCTACGATATCTTTGAGCTAATCGAAGCCCATCTGAAGAAGATTGGCCGCAATGGTCTCCTCCCCGCCGGCGTAGTTATCACTGGTGGCGGCTCTAGTCTGAACGCCATCGACGCCATGGCCAAGGCCGCCCTCAAGCTGCCTTCGCGCATCGGCTCAATCGGCGGCCTCGATGGCAAATCATCCTTCAAGGATGCCACTTGGTCGATCGCTTATGGCCTTTGCATCTGGGGCATGCATACCGAGGAAGGACCAGAGATCGATACTTCTGCGCAGTTCATGAAGGGTGCCTGGCGCGCTTTCAAACGCTGGCTCCAGCAATTCTTGCCCTAAGTAAAAGCATCGATAATCAGACAAAAAGCCTTTCACGAAGGTTATTACTTATAATCCTATGGTTTTACCCGGACATCTCGCAGGCGGTTATTTGGCGGCCTGGGCAGCTCTATCATTTGCCCCGGCGGGCACATTCTCGTCAAACCAAACAGCTTGGCTCCTAACGCTTGGTGTATTGGCCAGCGAAGGACCAGATTTGGATCTGTTACTTTATTATTTTTCCGAGAAGAGATTCTTCCGACAGAGTCAGTCGGCAGCTACCAAGCCGAGTCGGCGCCGACACAGCCATCGCGAATACATCACTCACGCCCCACTTTTTTGGGTTCTGGTGAGTGTGCTTGTGAGTCTGACTGGAGTTGTTATCAATTCACCGTTTGTGGTATGGAGCGGAATCATGATTCTCGTTGGTAGTTGGAGTCACCTCTTGCTTGATTCTATCGAGGACGGCGTCCTCTGGTTTTGGCCATGGCACAAGAAGCGCAAGGCCCTCTTCTACCCGCCGGAAACGACTTGGCATGGTGCCAGGGGTGGTTTCAAATATTATGCTTACATTCTCCGCCATGTTTATCCCAAGCGTCTGACTTTTTACCTGGAACTTATCATCACTCTCGTGGCTCTGTGGGTTGCATTCCACCCATAGCTTGATATGATAGGCCACATATCGCCTAATACCCGCGCCAAACACATGCCCAACATCACTCCGGAAATCGAAGCTTTTGCCCGCATCAAGGTCCTCGGTGTTGGTGGTTCTGGTGGTAATGCCGTCAATCACATGATCTCCAGCAAGGTGCGCGGCGTCGATTTCATCGTCGTCAACACCGATGCCCAAGACCTCCACCGCTCTCTCTCCAAGAAGCGCATTCATATCGGCAAGAATCTGACCCGCGGACTCGGTACCGGCATGAACCCGGATCTCGGCAAGCGCGCCGCCGAGGAAACCCGTGATGAGATCCAGGAAGCCGTCAAAGGTGCGGACATGGTCTTCATCACTTGTGGTGAGGGTGGCGGCACCGGTTCTTCGGCCAGTCCGGTCGTGGCTCGCATCGCCAAGGAGCTTGGTTGTCTCACGGTGGCTGTCGTGACCAAACCTTTCTTCTTCGAAGGCCGCCAAAGGAGCCGTATCGCCGACGCCGGCCTCGAGGAGTTGCGCAAAGAGGTCGACGCGATTATCGTCATTCCTAATGATCGACTCCTCTCCAATATTGAGAAGAACACGACCGTCAAGAATGCTTTTGCCATGTGTGACGATATTTTGCGTCACGCTGTAGAAGGTATCGCCGACCTCATCACCACTCCCGGCTTGGTCAACATCGACTTTGCCGATATTCGCACCGTCATGGAGAATGCCGGCTCAGCTCTCATGGGCATCGGTATGGCCACCGGTGAGAACCGCGCTATCGATGCCGCCAAAGCCGCCATCAACAGCCCGCTTTTGGATGTTTCGATCAACGGCGCCAAGGGTGTCCTCTTCTCTATTGCTGGCGGCGAGGACCTGACCATGTTCGAAATCCAGGATGCCGCCAAAGTCATCACCGAGTCGATCGACCCCGACGCCAAGATCATCTTTGGTACGGTTCGCGACGACAAGCTCAAGAAGAACGAAGTCAAGATTACGGTTATCGCTACCGGTTTCCCCGAAGGTCACCCGGCTTCCGGCAAGCCCGCTCCGGCCGCGGCAGCCGCGCAAAACGGT
>JAJXVL010000031.1 GCA_021782175.1 bacterium | reverse complement strand
TGATGACAGCAAGTCCACTCTGCAGGATTTCATTCCGGACGACAAAATCCTTTCACCGGATCAGGAATCATCCCGTCGTATTTTGCGTGATCAGGTCAACACCATCTTGAATGATTTGTCAGAGAAAGAACGCCAGATTCTAGAGTTGCGTCATGGTTTGAACGATGGTATTACGCATACTCTCGAAGAAGTCGGCCGCGTCTTCAACGTTACGCGCGAGCGTATTCGCCAGATTGAAGCCAAAGCTCATGAGAAGATCCGTCAGCACGATCAGTCCAATAGGCTCAAGAACTACTAAAAAGTTACTCTAAACAAAAAACAGCCCGCGGGCTGTTTTTTGTAAATCACTAAATCTTATTTAAGATTTGCTGGTAGTTGAGGCAATACCCGATGGGGTAGAAGTACCAACCGTACTTGTAGCCATACTGTTCCCCGTGTAGCGAACTGTTGAGAGGATTTCTTCAACGGCCCTTTGATCGTTGGGCAAATATTTACCGGAAGAGGTGAAGATCGCGATACCCAAACCATCGTGAGTCGAATGGGGAATCAGATAGAAAGGAATGCCGTAACTTGTGCCGGTATAAACCTGATTGCTACCAAGCTTGAGCGGGGTAGTCGAAGCAATGTCAAAGGGATTATAAGCAGAAGTGTCATAGTGTCCAATTTGCATCTTGATCAGTTCTTTGGCTGTAACAGTGGTTATTGGCGTGCCACTGGCATTTGCCGCTGTTGTGGTTGAAATGCTTTGTTCGACGACAAACAAACAGCAGTCACCTTTGCCAGCCTTGAGACCATCTACGACGATCCAATTATGAGGATATTGGAGATCAAAACCATATCGGGACTCATGATATGAATCCCAGGATCCTTGATGTTTGTGCCAGATGTACCAGCCGCTACCGATAATCAAGACAATTATGATCACAGAACTAAGAAGGCTTTTTTTGTATGTGTTAAACATTGAGATATGTGGTGTTGGTGGTTAATTTTGATCAGTGTAGCGGAAATCATCCCGGCTATCAAATAAGCATTTGTTTCAAAGTAGCTTCAGGAGAGCGTGCCAGATGGCGTACATAGCGTAGGTATCAAGGGCGCAATATGTCTTCAAGTCTGTGGCAACTTTTTTGGCCTCCGCTCCGGATACTTTTCCTATAGTCATTTCATTCCATTTCTGCGAAGCGGTACCTCCTTCACGGATAGCCAGTTTCTTGTAGCTCAACTCTGGTACCAAAACCGGCAAGACATACTTGATCGAAGTTGATCCTTGGAAATCATGGTGGACATAGTATTGTTTGCTGAAAATATCCATCAGGTCGTAGACCCGACTGTTCAAGTCATGCAGGAAATCTTTGGATGCCGGCTGTCTCAAGGCTAGTTCCTCATTTCGTCCGCATTCGAACTTCTTGTTCCAGACAATCACTGAACCAATTTTTCCAATGTCGCGTTTGAGAGCGGCCGCAAAAGCGCCACTAGGGTCATCTGAACCTTCATGCAAGAATTCGAAGTGTTGAGGTTCCTCCCCGGGCTTTTCTACAACATGTAGTGAGTACTGAAAAGGAATCTGTTGATAGGGGCTGAAGCCATCAAAGCGGGGTATGGCGCAAGGAAAAGTTTCGTAATCCAGGAAATAAAGCGGGTAGATCAAGCCTCGAAACTCCTCGGCTATTTTGTCTGCCTTGATGATCGGGCGCTTGCTGATGTAAGTTTGCACTTGATTGGCTTGGATTTCTGACAGTTTGAATTCTTCCGGTACATTGGCCAGATCATAAATGGAACCGTCAATGAGTTCCATTAGTTTGGCCTTGGAAACACCGATTCTGGCAATGTCATGAACACTATAAGCCGGTACTTGAGGGTTGGAATAGCTAAATGTAGTGCAGTGACTAGAACGGCCTTTGTATATGCAGGAACATGGCCCGGTGGGCTCAGTTTCCTGTCCCAAGTAAGATTTGGCTGATTCCATTTCAATCAGCACCGTCTCGGACAAGTCCTTGATAGCCTCAGTAACGTTTTCGATTTTGAATAGTTTTGTGATTTCCAGTTCACCCTGGCGGATATAGTCAGGATTGAGGTGCAATAGATTGGCTTCAGCGATAGGCAAGCCCGCCATACGCAGTAGATTGTATTGGAAAGCTAGATCATAGAGGTGCAACTTTTCCTTGATCTGATTGGAGGCTTTGATTTCATATATAGCGTATTCACCAGTGAGCTCGTTTCTTTTCAGGATATCGATAGCGGCCAAGAAACCATTTTGCGCAAAAACTGGCTGGAAGATCGTAGGTACTTTGTCACTCAAAAGCGCGGCTGTTTGTTCGCGGCTTTTCTCGTCACGACCTTCCACGAGCACACCGGTAGGGAAGAGTCGGCGTGCCACTGCTTCTACTTCATTGCCAGTTTCGATGATCGACTGCTCAAAAGCCGAAAGAGCCTCGGCATAATAAATAGTCGGGCGATTGATTTTGAGCCAGGCGTTTTTGGGACATTCTCGCCAGAGAATATAATCAGTTTTCGAAATCATGAGGCCGTACTGGTTGCTGTGGTGTTGATAGTCGGTAAGAGGGCTTCAATGGTATTTTTGAGGGTGGTATAGGAAATAGCTCCGGCAATAGGAAGATGTGTCCCTGAAGGCGTAATAATAACCGTATAGGGCGTACCGGTAATACCGGCATCTAGGCCATCCTGATAACTCTGGTTCAATTTGCTATCGAAGCGGCCACTGGAGAGACAAGTATCAAAGGTGGCTTTGTCCAGACCGATAGTCGCGGCAGTTTGGTCAATTTGAGCCTGATCAGCCGCGGCCGTGCGGTCGGCTCCATCAGAGGGGAAGTTGGCAAACCAATTCTTCTCATAAGCGAAAAATGCAGTATTACCACCCAAGGTTGCGGCACATTCGAAGGCCGTAGCTTCACGGCCGGCATTGGGGTGTAGGACTTGTCCATTGGCCATGGGCTTGTCCAAAGGAAATTGACGATAGACCCAAGCGACTTTGCCTGTTGGTCCATATTCGTCCATGATCTGGGTCATAATAGGATTGAAAATCTGACAGTAGGGACAAGAGGGGTCAGAATATTCAACTAGCTTGATAGGTGCTGCCGGGTTGCCCAGGATATGGTCGTTGATTGAGACTGTAGCCATGGCAGTGGTGGCTGTTTGTTGTGGGCCTGGCGTTTCATCAACAGTTTTTCCTGTATTTGGCAGATGTGTCCAAATCAACGCTAGAGCAATAATAGTGCCGGCGATCATGATTGCCGCTGGTAGAGAAATATTATTTTTGTTGGGAGGGTTCATGAGCCAATTATACACCTCAGAAAGGCAAATCAGAAAGGCAAAGTGAATGTGAGAGCGCTAGCAGCCGGTTTCTCCCAATCAGTGGTATTCAACTTGACTTCACGCAAAGCGCCGGCCTCGGTGTATTTGAGACTGTTATTTTTCATGGCGTATTCATAAAGCTCCTTGGTGATGCGTACGTCATCGATGCAGTACTTGATCACCTTGTCGACCTCGCCATTGCGCCACCATTCGATGGCATCGAGGCCGTGACCGCTCTTGCCCTCGCCTAGAGTGGCGGCTGCCACCGTATCGAGTTTGAGTCTGCGTCCCAGGACATTTTGCACTTCTTTCATCAGATCGAGGCTTTTGATTTTGCTTAGATCGCCGGGGTAATACTTGTTGAGCAGGGGAATATCGAAATGATCACCATTCCAAGTCACAAAAATATCAGCTTGTTCCAAGATAGGCCACAAATCACGGAACTGTGTTTCTAGGAAGCTCTGGTATTGATCGGTTTCTGAATCATGGATACAAACCACGGAAATATCCAAGGCGGTGGGATCGTTCGATCCGACATCATCAAAAATATTCTTGGTCTCCAAATCAAAAGTGATGCGTCGCATAAGGTTTGTGCTTATTCCTGTTTGAGATAATCGGCTATGGCCTGGACATCCTCAGCGGCAAAAGCTTTTTCGGAGCCGTCCGCTAGTCGTTTGATTGTCACCTTGTGGCCATGGACTTCGGCTTCGCCGATCACGGCAATGAAAGGCAAGCCGCGTTTGTCGGCTTTGCTGATCTGATCAGAGACTTTCTTGAAAGAAAGGTCCGTGGCTACTCTAGTCCCAATATTGCGCAGACTTTGGGCAAAATCTAGCGCAAAGGGCGCGTTGACTTCACCGGAGATGACCAGACCTAGCTCGGCAGCCGCGCTCACCGGGGGCAGAGTCTCATAGGTTTCCATCAAGTCCCGGGCAATGACATCGCCGGCGCCAAAACCTACGGCGGGTACCTTCTCATTACCAAAGAGTGAGAGGAGATCGTCATAGCGGCCACCACCGAAGACTGATCGGCGGTTGAGCGGGTTGAGATCGTAAACTTCGAA
>JAJXVL010000005.1 GCA_021782175.1 bacterium | reverse complement strand
ACCCGAATCACCCAGACGGTGGAAGTAAACCGGCCCCATCGTGTAGAATTGAGCCATGGCTCTCACGCTCGAAACTCTCGTGGCCGACCGCTTCCGCCTGACTCCCACCCAGCGCGAAGCTTTGCGGCGCCTAGGTATCGAGACAATCAAAGATCTCCTCTATCACTTCCCCAATCGCTATGGTGATGTCGTCGAGTCCCGCAGTATCGAATCGTTGCGTCAAGGCGATCAGGCTGTCGTCTTCGGTGAAGTGAGCGGCCTCAAGGCCAGCAAAGGTTTCCGTTCCAAAGTTGCCATGGCTGACGGTTATGTCTCCGATCAGACCGGCCGTATTCATTGTGTCTGGTTCAATCAACCTTATCTCGCCAAAATGACCCCCGAAGGCGCGCGCGTCCGGATCGAGGGCCGCGTCTCCGCCAGGCGCAAGAGTGGTGAACTCTACTTCTCCAATCCCCGGCTCGAAGTAGTCAGTGAATTGCCGAATGGTTCTGCTGATTCGCTCTTTGGCACTGGCGGACCCAACCACAATCTCTATCCGGTTTACCCTGAGTCTCGGGGGATCAGCTCGGCCTGGCTCTATCACAATATCCAGAAAATTTTTCGAAGCGGCTTGCTCGACGAACTCGAAGACCCCCTGCCCGGACACATTCTGGTCAAATATCACCTGCCCAATATCCGCACCGCTCTCGTCTGGATCCACGCTCCCGCCAAGCCGGCGGACGCCGAAGCGGCTCGTAAACGCTTTGCCTTCGAGGAAATTTTTCTCATCCAACTTTCTCGTCAACGCCTGCGTGCCGCCTATCGCGCCAATCCCGCGCTCATCATCGATCCTGACCGTCGCGCTCTGGCCCAATTCCTCAAGCGTTTTCCTTTTGCTTTGACCAACGCCCAAGAGCGGAGTATTGCCGCGATCATCACAGACTTCGGCAGTGATCAAGCCATGGAACGTTTGCTCGAAGGTGATGTCGGCAGCGGCAAAACAGCGGTAGCCGCCGTGGCGGCTTTCGCGGCCGTGACCACGCGACCGAGCATCCGCAACGACCGCGGCGTGCTCGTGCCGCAAAACTACGGCCATCTCCAGGTCGCCTACATGTGCCCCACCGAGATTCTAGCCACTCAGCAGTTCGAATCCTTCATCGGTTATTTCGCCTACCTGCCCATCCGCATCGGCCTCATCACTTCCTCGGGCTGCCGCGTCTTCCCCTCGAAGGTCAATCCCAAAGGCTGGACTGACATTTCCCGCAGCCAACTCCTCGCCTGGGTTGAGAACGGCGAGGTCTCGATCCTGGTCGGCACCCACGCGCTCATCGAGAAAAGTGTCGCTTTCCGACATCTGGCTTTCGTCATCATCGATGAACAGCATCGCTTCGGCACGGCCCAGAGAGGCCGTCTGCTCCGCAAGAATGATGCTTCGAACGACAAACCTTCCGTGCCGCACCTCCTCTCCATGACGGCCACGCCTATCCCCCGCACCCTGGCTCTCACTATCTACGGCGATCTGGATCTCACTCTGCTCGATGAGACACCCGCCGGCCGCAAGCCGATCGTGACGGAGATCGTCTACCCGAGCAAACGTAGTGAAACTTATGAAAAAATCCGCCAGGAATTGCGAGCCGGCCGCCAGGCTTTCGTCATTTGCCCGCGCATCGACGAACCAGACCCGGAGAAGGCCGCGGCCGTCATCGCCAAGTCAGTCAAGGAAGAAGCCGCCCGGCTCAAGAGAGAAATTTTTCCTGAATATGAGATCGGCGTGGTCCACGGCAAACTCAAACCCGCCGAGAAAGAGCGAGTCATGAATGATTTCAAGGACGGCCGCCTCCAGATCCTCTGCGCGACTTCGGTCGTCGAAGTCGGCGTCAATGTGCCCAATGCCACCGTGATTGTGATCGAGGGTGCCGAGCGCTTCGGCCTAGCCCAACTCCACCAGTTGCGTGGCCGCGTCATGCGCAGCTCCCACCAGGCCTACTGCTACTGCTTCGCCGAGACAACCAGTCCCAAATCCGTCGAGCGCCTGCAGGCCCTGCAAACCGCCAAGAATGGCTTCGAGCTAGCCGAGGCCGATATGGCTCAACGCGGCGCCGGCGGGCTCTCGGGGGCCCGCCAGTGGGGTGTTTCTGATGTAGCCATGGAAGCGCTCAAGAATCTCAAACTAGTAGAAACCGCGCGGCAAGAAGCATCACGACTGGTCAATGAAGATCAGGAGCTCAGCAAATATCCGGCTTTACGCCTGGCGGCTGAGATAGTGACGGCACATATTCATTTTGAGTAATTAATAGTTGGGAGAACCCATTCTTTGTCGGCGAACAGGTTATCTTTCGGAGAACAGGTTATACCCTTGTGGGAACTCCACCTAGAACATCCTGAAACCTTTAGCCCCATCAATAGTAGTTTATCGGAGAGTAGCTGTACCCTTAGTGGGAACTTTACTTAGGCCGATTATTCGGCTGAAGGAATACATTTTAGACTACTGATCCCGCTCTAGAATGTTCCCACTAAGGGTACAGCTACTCTCCTAGTAATACGGTCTCTCAAAAACTCTATTGATGGGACTTTGTATTGGATTCACTGATTATTTAGTCCTGAAAGCCCTAGAAGCATTGAAGTCCCCAATGCTTCTAGGGCTTATCTGGTGTGACTTACTAAATTCTTGCTCAGTACCCCCCCCTGTGAGAGAATTGTGGTATGAAAACAGCTAGGGCATTCACCCTGATCGAGCTTCTGGTCGTCATCTCCATCATCGGTCTTTTGGCTAGCGTAGTTTTGGTGTCTCTGAATAGCGCTCGAACCAAGGGGCAAGTAGCGGCCGGCATGCAATTCAGCTCAAATGTCTATCAAACTACCGGTGTCGACATCGTTGGTGATTGGGAACTTTACAACGCCACTGCCAATGACTCTTCGGGAAATAACAACAACGGCACCCTGATGAATAGTCCGACCTGGGTCCAGGGTGATACACCTAGTGGAGCCGGTTATTCCCTGTCTTTCAATGGCACAAATCAATATGTCCAAATCCCCGACTCTCCATTTTTGCGAGTCGGCAAACCGTACTTCACCTTTTCTGTCTGGATCAAACCCAGCTCACTATCTGGATGCGCCGGACCAAACTGTATCATTTTCAACAAGGAAAATAGCTACGAATGGGGTCTCGATAATGTCGGCAATTTATACTGGGCCATCGCTAATGTCACACCCGGATGGAGTTGGATCAACAGCAATGTCGTTGTTTCGGCCGGAGTTTGGACGAACTTAGCCATGACTTATGATGGTACCAATGTTCGTATTTACAAGAATGGCGTACTCGCCAGCACACAGGCGGCCAGCGGCCTGGTCAGCGACCCCACAAATGATTATCTCCGAATCGCCGCTCGCAGCGGACCAGGATCATTCTTTGCGGGGTCTATAGACGAAGTCCGCATTTATAGCCAAGCTCTAACGGCAGCCAAAATAGGCAAACTTTACGCCCTGAAAGCGGTCGACTTTGGTCTGGCTTTGAAATAAAGCCGTAGTCTTCCTGGGGTCCGCCCTCTTGGATTCGAACCAAGGACCGCAGAGGTATAAGCTCTGTGCTCTAACCAACTGAGCTAAGGGCGGGATAACGCGATGATCATCAATGATCAATTGTATCATCGCGCCATCAAGCTTAAATCAAAAAAGCTCTGAATACTAGCGCGCTAGGCGGTTGCCTGCTGTTTCTTGACGACAATGCCATTGGCAGCCAAGAGAGCTTCGTATTCTTCGCGTTCGATAGTCTCCTTCTCAATGAGTGTTTTGGCTACCACCTCGAAAGCCGCCTGATGCTTCTTCAGAGTCTCTTCGGCCTTGGTTCGCGCTTCGGTCATGATGCGCGTCACTTCGGCGTCAATCTCCGCGGCAATCTTCTCGGAATAATCACGTTCGCCCGAGGGCATACCAAACATGTTCCGGCTCTGAGCTCCTTCTAGAGCGACCGGACCAATCTTTTCCGACATGCCATAGCGTGTGACCATGTCACGAGCCAGAGCCGTCGAGACTTGGAGATCATTGGAAGCGCCGGTGGTCATATCATCGAACATCATTCTCTCGGCCACATAACCACCGAGCGACATGGCAATATCATCCAGGAATTCCTTGCGCGACTGCAATTTGCGGTCTTCGAAAGGCAGCTTGAGCGTATAGCCGGCCGCCCGGCCGCGAGAAATAATAGAGATTTTGTGTACCGGATCAGCATGCGGCAGAACCGAGGCCACGATGGCATGACCAGCTTCGTGATAAGCCGTGATCTCCTTCTCGTGCGGTGAGAGGACATGACTCTTGCGTTCCGGGCCCAGCATAACCTTCTCGATCGAACGGATGAAGTCAAACTGCCCGATCACCGCGCGGCCTTCGCGGGCCGCGAGAATAGCCGCTTCGTTGGCGAGCGAGGCCAGATCAGCTCCAGAGAATCCTGGTGTACGCTCGGCTACGACATGCAGATTGACGTCCTCAGCCAATTGCTTCTTGCTCACATGGACCTTCATGATTTCTTCACGATCATTGCGATCAGGCAGATCGATGGTCACTCTCCGGTCAAAACGACCCGGGCGCAGGAGGGCCGGATCGAGTACATCCGGGCGATTCGTAGCAGCCATGACAATCACTTTCTCATTGGGCTCAAAACCGTCCATTTCCACCAGGATTTGGTTGAGGGTTTGCTCGCGTTCGTCATTGCCACCACCCCAGCCACCGCCGCGCGCTCGGCCGACCGCGTCAATTTCATCCACGAAGACGATCGCCGGCGCAGCTTCCTTGGCCATCTTGAAGAGATCACGTACGCGTGAAGCACCGACACCGACGAACATTTCCACGAACTCCGAGCCAGAGATCGAGAAGAAAGCCACCCCCGCCTCGCCGGCGACCGCGCGGGCCAGGAGAGTTTTGCCGGTACCCGGCGCGCCCATGAGCAAAACACCCTTGGGAATCTCAGCGCCGATATCAATAAACTTCTTGGGGTTGCGCAAAAAATCAACGATCTCGGACAATTCTTGTTTGGCTTCCTTGGCGCCGGCCACGTTCTTGAAGGTAATGCGCTGCTTCTGATCCTCCGGCAGAGTGAGACGGGCTTTGGACTGGCCAAATGATAAGGCCGCCACTCCGGCACCGCGCATCTGTCGGGAAATCAGCCAGATGAAAATACCGAGGGCCAGGAGCGGCACCAAGAAAGGTGCCAATTGGACCGTCCAATAGAGCCAGCCGGACGGCTGTACTACCGTGAGAGAGACCGCTGAGAGCTCAGCTGGAGTGACCCCCAAACGAGTCATGGAATCAGTGAGCGAAGCATCAGCCTCCTTTTGAGCTGTTTTGACGCTCTTGTCAGCGTAGGTAGCTGTAATCGTACTATCCTGTAGAGACAGGGATTTGATCGTGCCCTGCTTCAAACCATCAGCCAAGGCCGACAGAGATACCGTGGGGGCCGGCGCTGTCTGAGAAGCGAATTCGGCGTATATACTCGACAGAAGCAAAAACACCAGAATAACCGTGGCCAGAATATTCAGGAAATGCCAACGTGAGGGACGAGGAGCTTTGGGCTGGCGACCGCCGGAGCGGCCTTGTTTGGAGCCGTTTGGGCTCATTTTGGGGTTGTTTCTAGGCATGGGCTTGATTATACAGCAAAAAGGCCTCTTGCCTATTGTCGAACATCAGCGTTACAATTGGGTGGCAATGCAACATCAGTATCGCCAGTTTATTACTTCGAATAAGCCGTCTCTCGTTACCACTCGAGGGCTTATATCTGGCATTGCAAATTAGTTAGAGAAAATTTCGATCCCAGACACAAGCCCTCGACATCGAGGGCTTGTTTAGTTCTTTCTGTTCTTTTCTTTGCGCGTTCTTTGCCGGGCAACCGGTCAAAAGTTCTTTTCAACCATGGCGGGAGCCATGACAAAAATTAATCCCAAAAAGAAAGTGAGGCTGCCATGAAAAATGCAGCACATCGCCACCAGAAGTGGCCCGCGGGGACAATCTTTCGCGATCGCGAGAAGACTTCCCCTGTTACCTCAGAGGACACGGTTGGTTATGATCATGACGGTAAGTTGATGGTCAAAACCGAGATTGAACAGCGTTCATTCTGGGTGCCGGCTATCATGATCTCATCGGTCAATCGCCGTTTGGGCGAAGCCTGGCAGATGGCGGGTTAACAAACTCGACAAACTGTTCTCCTCCAAGCAAAACCCCCGACACATCGTGCGGGGGTTTTTTCATTCAAGCCCTATGCAAATAGAGCTTCAGTTAATTGAGGCCTGGCCACACTAACCTTGGTGGCAGCAACGGCAAAGTTTGCCGGAAGCGGCAGCGATGAGCAGGAGCGGCCAGATAATACCGAAGTCGTACCAGCTCAAAACATTGATATTGACCAGAAGGAATGACAAACCAAAAAGCATCACAGCTACCGGAGCGATCTTGTGGTGGCCGCACTTGCAGCAAACCTTGGCTCCTTCATTGTTTGGATTCATGTAAATGAAATAATGATTGATTACTAAAGCTCTCCGAAGCTCTCGCGCTCCGATAAGCTACCCAATTATATCGCCTACAAAAAAGTCCGCCAACCCCGAAAGGTGGCGGACTGAAAGCAAACAAAGAACGAAGGATCAATACGACGGCCGAGCGGCGCGCAAGGCCGAGCCAAGCTGGTCTTCATACTGCCCCAGCTTGGCCGGAGCAACATACCGGATGTACTGACCATGCGGCACACCAGCTATACCCTGGCGATTGAGCATCCAGAGGTTGAAATGCTCCGCGTTGACCATCTTCTGGCCAAAGGCCGTGTTCGGCACAAGCCAAAGCGTACCAGCCCCGGCCCCCGGCGGTGTCGCCAGGCGCAAGCCATGAGCCGAGAGCAGATCTACCAGAGACCGCGTACGCGATTGCTGTTCGCTCTGCAAACCCTTGAGGACACTTGGCTGTTCCAGTGCCTCGATAACGCCGAGAGCAGTGAACGAAACCGGTCCGGCATGGATTTCGGCTTGGAGCTTGGCCAAGGCCGCCACGAAATCCGTCGAACCGGAGAGGGCCCCGACCCGCCAACCGCCAAAACCGAGAGCGGTCGCCGAGAAGGCTTCCGCCCAGGACAGACGGCCATACTGCAGAGCCACATCGGTCAAGGTGACATGATCTTCAGCCCAGGCGGCTGCTGCCAAACCGGCATGATTGAAAATCTTGAGGCCGTTCTGACAAGCGAAGTCGCAGAGTTCCCGATACATCCGCTCCGTGGCCACAGCCCCGGAGAGATTGTGAGGGTAGTTGATCATGATGAGATCGTCCGGCGCGAGGCCGAGCATCTCCAGATCCCGGATAGCCACGTGGAACCTCCGCGTGTGTTCGGATATGACCGTCCGTTGAGAAATGCCCTGGAAATGTTTCCAGATGGCTACCCCACCCTGGACGGGATTAACCGAAACAACAGTGATCGGCCTTTCCGCCTCAATCGCGCAAGCAAGCGGCACCAGAGGCAAGAGAGACTTGATGCCCGCCAAAGGCAAGAAGTTCAGACCGCCGTAAGTGCTGGTGTCGATCTTGATGAACGGCTGGACGAAACGCCTCGCGAAGTCTGGCACTGCCCGGCAATCGTTCCCTTGGGTCTCGTGCAAGAAATTCTCGCTGGATAGCGCTGCGCTGGACGCAGCCGAACGGGCGGCGACCGGCACACTAATCTGAATGTTTTTGGTCAGATTGACTACCGGCTTGCCGGCGGCCATGAGTGTGGCCATGACCCGGTCCAAGTGACCTGAATCGGTATGCGAGCCGCCCAAATGGACGGCCCTCGAATACAAACTAGACATACTGGTATTGTGTTGATTTGAGCTATTTTTTTAGCCGTCACAGGGTGTGGCGGCTTCCCAAACTCATCTTACCGAAAAATACCCCTCTGTCAAATAGAAATGAATTTTGAGTTTCGTCAAGACTACAGGCTCTTGGCATCTGCTGGTAGCGCTACCTCAAACAAACCCGGTACACCCCACCAAGCCGTCAGGAACAGGCGGTGTGTCCGCGGCTCAAAAAGCAATTCATTGAGTTCCAGCGCCTGTCCGTGTAAGTCATAAACCTGACTAGAAGAAGCCGTGACCAAATAGCGTTCCAGATGATCCAATCGAGCCCCGGGGAAAATATCGAGATAACCATCAGTGGCGGTATTGTAGAGGTCTGACCCGATAAGGAACATTCCCAAGGAAGCCCCTGGCAAAGCAAACCGCTCAAAGGAGAGGTCTGCCGTATGCATACGGATGCCATACGGGACCATCTCGCAACCGAGGAAAACCAGGCCATCATGGGCGCCAGTTTTCTCAAAAGGCATATCGTCCGTAATCGAGCACGGCCCCACCGTGGTAGTAGCGATGGCCTGCAAAGTTGACGCATCAGCCTTCTCGAAACCATCACTCATGCCGCCGCCAAAATACAATTCCGTGGTACTGCCGTACTCTCCGATAGCGGCTGAATGACCATAAGCGATATGACCGACACTGTTTACAGTCAAATCTCCGCTGGATAGGTTGAGCCGGAAAATGCTGGAGGAAGCGGTATTGGTAATACCGTAGATGTCATGACCGTCGGTCACGATAGCCGGCCGACGACCCAGATCAACAGCGGTACTGCTGGCGATCAACTTCAAGACATAAGTGCGCGGATTGAGGTCATAGATTCGCAAGGCACCATTGTGCGAAAGTGGGAAGTAAATCCGATCATGGAGTGGGTCATAGACCATCGAATCAATCTCCCCTGCTACTGGTATCGTGACGAAAACCGGCCGGGCCAAATTATTCAAGTGATCGAAGATCACAATCTCATTGGTCGGAAAAATATTGCCGTCATGACTGGCCATGCCGATGAACAAACGACCATCCGCGGCAAGTGTGCCGTGAGCATAGGCGAAGACGGGCGAAGAACTGGCTATCACCCTAGCCAAACCATAAGAGAGTCGCGGCTGAATAGCCTGCAAAGGAATGGCTTCTGACAATTTTCGATGATGGATCTGTTCTGTGTTTGGCGGCAAGACTACTGATTGAGTCGTCGTAGAAACAGTTTCCAACGGTGGATTTTCAAAATGGTACAAACCTTGGATATAACCATGAAGAAAAAACGCCCAGCCCAAACCGCCGAGGATGATCCCCAATCCTATAGCCAAAATTTTCTGTCTGGCTGACCTCATACGAGTTCACATCATAGCGCATCAATCTACAAGCACGAAATCGAAGACATGTTAGGATTACAACCATGAAAATCACCTTAGTAGTCGTCGGCAAGACCCAGTCCCGCGAGCTCGCGGCCGTAATGACAGAATACACCGGGCGTCTCTCGCACTACGCCAGTTTCGAAATCACTGAAACATCCGAAGATAAACTAGCCAAAACCCTGGAGAAATACGATCGCATTGTCCTGCTCGATGAACATGGCCGCGAATACAGCTCCGTCGAGTTTGCCGGCTTCATCGACAAACAACTCTCGACCGGATTGCGCTTACTCGCCTTCGTGATCGGCGGACCTTTTGGCTTCACGCCCGAGGTTCGCGCCCTCTCAGACGGCCAAATAGCTCTCTCGCGCCTGACCTTCCCCCACGATCTGGTCCGGGTCATTTTCCTCGAACAGCTCTACCGCGCCTTCACTATCATCAAGCACGAGAAATATCATCACGAATAAAGCCCCAGACACTTGCGTGAACTGGGGCTAGCGTTTGATTGTTGCTAGATCTGGCCGGAACTTGCATTTCGAGAAACACAAGACCCAGCTACCCGTCTTGGCCTTGGTGAGCCGTTGCCTCACCAACTAGCTGATAGGCCGCGAATCCTCTCTGAAGTTCACATCTGCGCGAGGCAGTGTGGCGGCACTCTATACGAAGATAGCAGTGCCTCTTCTGTCTTTGGCTCAGGCGAGCCTCGACATATAGGGTTCCCATCCGAGAATGGTAAGGCCCACTCCGGAGCTGGTTGTCCGCGTCTTACTCCACGAAACACCTGAGACCGTGGTGAACGGCCGTAGCACGTTCCCGTGCCACATCGTTTCTCTAGCAATGTAACGCCAAGGTCATAGTAGTACTAAGTAAAAGATTGTCAACAAAAAATCGACGCCCATTGATGGACGCCGACTTGAAGAAAAACGGTCACTACACATCGCAACCCCGTTTACGCAATGACTTGAGGAGGTTCTTGCTAGGACGAATGGGTTCACCCGCCTCTGTCATGACGGCACCGTCAGCCAGATGGAGACGAATCGCTTCCAAGATGCTCGGAAGAAGTTCCTCCCACGTGAACAGACCGTTGGCTTTCAAGAGCTGTAAGTTATAACTGCCTCCGGATGCCGACTTGAGTCCTTCGATACCAGCCAGGGCATTGTAGAACGGATGACGTTGCTGAGCTCTGGTGGGATCAGCGGACGCGTACTCAAAATCCAAAAGTTGGTCTGTTTCCAGACCTTTTGGAAAACGAATACGTGCTTGGACCTGGATACAGTCGGGATTCGGACAGTAGTGAATCAAGTAAAAGAACTTATTTTCATCATTCATGACAAAACGTATGTTGATTTTTGAATTTTTACCAACTTTGGGAAAGCAATGCTTGTTTGCCCAAAGTTGGTTCAAAATCAACAAACAAAACCTTTTATCATTATAGCATATTATAACTATATTGTCAAATATGGTGGAGATGGCGGGAATCGAACCCGCGTGCAATCGTGGCTGGCCAAACGCTTCTACGACGGTAGTCTGGTTTGGTGTCTGATGCGAACGCTCGAAACCGAACAAAACGCGTTCACACGATCTCTAAGATTCGGATAGTAGTGTGAGAAGCACTACTGCCCTACATCCAGGTTATGACATCACCCTACGGTCAGGATCCCCGCAGTTAGACGCGCTCTACTTAAACGAGAGCGAATGCAAAATCCTTGGCTCCGAAATACGGAGACTTGATGGAGTTGGCAATTCAGGTTTTGGCACGGATTTGCGAGTCGTACCGGCTCGCGCCGCGCGAAAGGCTGCCGACAATTGTCTATGCCGATCATCCCCAATTTTGAACAGAACGAGTTCTTGATCCTCGCTTGAGAGGAGTCACGCTCTGCCTTTTTCAACGATCGCGGAACTCACGCCGAACCGCTCGGTCTGTTTCGCGGCGCTTGATCACTTCACGCTTGTCATATTGCTTGCGACCACGCACCACCGCTACTTGGACCTTGATGAGCTTACCCTTATTATATATCGAAATTGGCACTATTGTCAAACCACGACTCTCCGCCTGGTCCGCTAGACGACCGATCTCCGCCCGGGTGAGCAAGAGGCGGCGGTTGCGGCGTGGCTCGTAGCCAGGCGGCGTATTCTTCTCCTGATAGGGTGGAATGAGCATGTTGACGAGATAAGCTTCCCCGCCGCGAATGAGCACATGTGAGCCGTCCAATGAGCCGCGACCGGCCTTGAGTGACTTGGCTTCCAAGCCCAAAAGCTCAATCCCTGCCTCAGTGGATTCTAGAATCTCGTAATTGGCCCGCGCTTTGCGGTAGTCGACTAATACGCTCATGAGTGATATCGTAGCACATACATCATGAGCGCCTCCATTACCAAATGGTCAGTCTATCCTTCAAATGAAGAAGCCTGGCAGGCCATGCTCGCTGATTGCGCCGCTGCCCGTGAGAGTATTGTCATCGAGCAATTCATCTTCAATGACGATGACTTTGGCCGCAAACTGATCGATGTATGCGCTCTGCGTGCCGCCGCCGGAGTCGATGTTCGTTTCCTCTGGGATGCCGCGGGCAGCTTCACCTTCTGGGGCACGAATATTGCCGCAGAACTCAGAACCAAAGGTATCAAGCTCGTCTTCTGGCGCACGCTCATTCCCAGCTACTTCAAAATGCCCGACATTCGCTCCTGGTTCTGGCGCGATCACCGCCGGACATTGGTTGTCGACAGTTCAATCGCCTACACCGGCAGTCTCTGCGTCAAAGATGCCTACCGCAACTGGCGCGATATCAATGCCCGTTTCGAAGGTCCCGTAGCTACCGATATGCAGAATGCCTTTGAGCGCATGTGGGCCAAGGCTACTAGACATCAACCGCACAAACCCAATCCCAATGGTCGCGATCACGAATTCCGCTATGTCACCAACGAACCGACACCCGGACGACGGAGACTCTACCGTGAATTGGTAGAGGCCATCCGTGGGGCCAAAACCTATGTCTATCTGACTACGCCCTATTTCGTGCCCACCCGACGATTGAGCCGCGTGATCAAGCTGGCCGCGCATCGCGGTGTCGATGTGCGCATCATTATGCCCGAACGCACCGACCATTATCCGACGCTGGACCTCGGCGCACGCTCATTCTTCACGACGCTACTAGACTCTGGTGCGCGCATTTTCCTCTACCCCAACAAGGATGGCTCGTCCCTCATTCATGGCAAAGCGGTCGTCATCGACGGTGAATGGGCCACTCTGGGCTCGCTCAATCTGGATCACGTCAGCCTGCTCTACAACTACGAAGCCAACATTATCTCTACGAATAGTCGCCTGGCCGAAGAATTGGAAGCGCATTTCATCCATGACATGAATCATTGCCGTGAAGTCACGGCGGCGGCCTGGCATGAGCGCCTCTGGCTCGAAAAGTTGCCCGAGATTGCCATCAGGCTGGTCAGGAAGTTCCTCTAGCAAAAACTTTTGTTCCCAACAAAAAATCGCCCACAACCGAAACAGTGGGCGATGCGAAACAAATTTTTCAATACTGACATTTGACGAAGAGCCAAATGTCGTCGATGGCTGGCTTACGCTCAGCTACCGGATAACCGTTCGGCACAGAGATGAGCCGATAGCTACCGAGATGGTCGGCAACCACCAGAACCTGACCGGGATCAGCCACTTCATAAGCAGCTGAGCCCAACATGTCCCAATCAGCCTTGCTTGCCAGACAAAAGCCGCATTGCTTGAACTGGCCAATCAAACGATTGGGACTGTCCAGATTCGTCTCCTTGTGGAGACGAACCGAAACCAAGTAGCTCTGCTCGGGATCGCCTGGTATATAATGAACCTGGTAATCACCAAGCTCGCCTACCGAAAGACTAGACCAGGAAATCGGACTTAGCCACCGGAAAACCAAGGCAGAGAGTACAACGACAATACCCACCACCAATAAAGTAAAGATCAAAGAGCTCATAAGCCGAAATACTGCGTCTCTTGGGGATATTTGTCAAGACCAGCTACCTTGCGCGGAGGCTAGAGCTATGCTATAAATAACCCCTGTATCCATAATCGTTCGCAAATCGTTGGCTATCCGCGTCAAAATCAATCATCAGATCAAAGCGCCTGAACTGCGAGTCATTACCGCAGATGGCGAGAATCTCGGGGTCATGACGACCAGCCAGGCCCTCGAGGAGGCTCATCGCCGAGCCCTAGACTTGATTGAGATCTCCCCTAGCGCTGTACCACCGGTTGCCAAGATCATGGATCACGGCAAGTACCTTTACGACGAGAAAAAGAAGACCAAATCAGCTCGCTCGCGCACCCAGACCACCGAAGTCAAGAATGTGCAAGTGAAGATTGGTACCGGCGAACACGACCTCAATCTCAAGGCCAAGCGCGTTTCCGAATGGCTAGCTGAGGGCAACCGTGTCAAAATCGACCTTTTCTTGGTCGGCCGTTCCAAATACATGGACTTCAATTTCCTGAAAGAACGCCTCGAAAGAATTTTCAAACTAGTCACCGTCGAATACAAAATCGCCCAAGAAGCCGTCAAAGGCCCCAAGGGCTTGACCATCATTATCGAAAAGAAATAATCATATGAAAAAGACCGTCAAATCATACGCCAAACGTCTCAAAGTGACCAAGAATGGCAAAATCTTGGCTCGCAAGCCTGGCCAGAACCATTTCAATGCCAAGGAGCGCAGCCGCGCTTCGACCGCCAAGGCTCGCCCGAGCCATGTTGTCATGAACAATGACGCCAAGAGCCGTTTCCTGGTCAACTTGTAATTTATCCACCACTAATTCCTGTTAACAAACTGCCATGACTCGTGTCAAAAAAGCCGTCCATGCCCTGAAGAACCGCCGCAATGTCCTGCGCCAGGCCAAAGGTTTCCGTTTCCGCCGCTCGACCAATGAGCGCGCTGCCAATGAAGCTCTCGCTCATGCTGGTGCTTATGCCTTTGCTCATCGCCGTGACAAGAAGGGTGACTTCCGCCGTCTCTGGAACGTCAAGATCAACGCCGCTCTACGCGCCATTGACGAGAAGAATTCCTACAGCAAGTTTATCGGCGCCGCCAAGAAGAAAGGCATCGCTCTCGATCGCAAATCTCTGGCCCACTTGGCCGAATTCAAGCCGGAAACTTTCAAAAAGGTTGCGGCTATGGTAATTTAGCCTTATCGATCTTTTCTTGATCGACACCGGCAGCCGCCATTTTCGCGGATTTCCTGGGACCCCGACAGCGATGTCGGGGTTTTCTCTTACTCTAAACCAGCTTGTAAACTATTCCCCGCTCTGGCACTAGAGCCTCGACCGTAAGTTCAGCATTGAGTCTTTGGGCCAAATGTGTCGAGGCGCTTGGTTCTCCCATAACCACGAAGATTTGCCGCAGGCGCGGACTAGCCGCGGCCGCCGCAAAAGCAGCCAAATGATCCGCGTCTTTGTGGCCCGAAAAGCCGTATATGGTTTCTATTTTGGCTTTGACCGATACCGTCCGACCGTGAATACGTACACTTCTTGCACCCTCAGCTAGTTCGCGTCCCAACGAACCAGCCGCTTGATAACCAACCAGGAGAAGCGTGTTGCGAGCATCGGGCAGGTAATGTTCCTCATGAGCAATCACGCGGCCACCGACCGACATACCGGAACCAGCCAGGATGATTTTGGCTCCATGCATCCGCTCAATATCTCGCGATTCCCCTTGGGACATCGTGTATTCGAGCTTGGCGAAGTTGAAAGGATCATCCCCGGACCGGATCTGACTGCGGACTGACTCATTGAACAATCCTTCATACCGTCGATATACTTCGGTAGCCTTGATAGCCATGGGTGAATCTACGAAAACTGGTACCTTGGGAATAGCGCCTTTTTCGACTAGCTGATTGAGCTCATAGAGCAAGACTTGGGTCCGATCAATGGCAAAGGATGGGATCACCAGAGTACCACCGCGAGCGAGTGTTTCCAGAACGACACGCTTCAAGGACGCTACACGTTCATCGTGTGGATCATGGTTGCGATCGCCATAAGTACTCTCCATGACCAGGTAATCCAAACCATCCGGTGTCTCGGTATCACAAAGCAGCGGATGCGGTGAATTGCCCAGATCTCCCGAGAAGAGAATCTTGCGGGCGGCATCCCCCTGCCCCAGAGTCACTTGAGCCATAGCTGAACCGAGAATGTGTCCGGCATCCTTGAGCATCACGGAAATCTCCGGAGCCACTACCGTTTCCTGGTGGTATGACAAACTCTGCCAAGAAGACCAGATACGATCAACATCATTTTGGCTGTAGAGCGGTTCCTTGCCTTCCTGCTTGGCTTCATTGGCCATGAGCCCTACCGCATCATTGAGCACCAGTTCGGCTAGTTCGCGAGTCGGCGTGGTCGAATAGATTCGGCCGCGGAAGCCTTGGCGGACTAGTATAGGGATGCGGCCGACATGATCGAGGTGAGCGTGAGTAATGATCAAAGCTTGAATATCAGCCGGATTGTATGGGAACGGTTCGCGGTTGGCATCTTCGGCCATTTTTTCTCCCTGAACCAGACCGCAATCGATCAGGATCTGGGCACCAGCCGGAGCCTTCACCAGGAAGTTGGCCCCGGTCACAGTACCTACGCCGCTTTCAAAAGTTACTTGGGATTGATTGTTCATATCAGTCTATTATACACGGTGCCATACTCAGCCAAAAATCAAAAACACCAGTCGTGGCGGTCACGAATGGTGTGTTTGATGGGCTGCAGAAGTATAATAACCTGTTTGCACAGGTGGGAGATCTCACATCCAGCACCAAGGCGCGGACGAATTTGAACAGCCGAACTGTTCTTTGACTTCCCGTTTTGAAAATATTTTGTAGATTTTATACTACCGCAACCTGAATACATTTTAGGCTTCCTACGGCACGAAGCAAGAGGAAAAATAGTTGCGACACTTATTTTGCCTGGCTGGCAAAGTTGACGGCTGACTCGAAAAGGAGTATGCGGCGTTATTGATTCAGTATTAGTAATCATAGAGCCCTAGAATCCTCAGGGGACTTCGATGTTCGGTCTCCAGGACACGGAAATTCCCTGCTGGGAATTTCCTCTATGCTCGCGCCAGTCGCGCTCGCAGGGTCCTTTCGACCGAATGTTGAAGTCCCCTGATGCTTATATGGCTTTCAGGATTAACTAATCAGTGAATCCCAATACCAAAGCCCCATCAATAGTAGTTTTTGAGAGACTGTATTACTAGGAGAGTAGCTGTACCCTTAGTGGGAACATTCCCAGCGGGATCAGTAGTCTCATGCGTATTACTTCAGCCAGAAACTCTGCCTAAGTAGAGTTCCCACTAAGGGTACAGCTACTCTCCGACAGATAAATTGTTCAAAACTACTCCAACAAACCATCCAGGTTTACATCATAGAGAATCGCTTCCTGAACCAGCTTGTATTCAACGATCTCTTCTTGCTTAAACCAGAGCGGAATCTCCATATCAGCCTCAGTCACCGACCCTGAAGCGTGGATCAGGTTGCGGATGGAACGACCATCAATATCACTCATGGCGTAGGAGTCGAGAACATAATCACCTCGGATCGTACCGACATCAGAAGTACGCGGCTCGGTGCCGCCCACCAACTTCCTGACCATTTCCACAGCGTGAGCTCCCTGCCAGACCATAGCTACCACCGGGCCACTGGTCATATAGCGTATCAGTTTCTGCAAAATAACTTCTGAGACCTTGAGCGGATCATCACTCACCGGATGTTTGAGACCACGATCATGATAGGCTTTGATGGTCTTCTGACCGGTTTTGAGCGGCCATTCTGGGTCAAGGGTGTAGTGTTTCTTCACAAAATCAGCAGTGGGCACCAGCATCTTCACGGCCGTGAGTTTCAAACCGAGCTGCTCGAAGCGTTTGATGATTTCCCCGATCAAACTGCGCTGGATACCATCTGGTTTCAGAACTACTAGGGTCTGTTCGTGTTTGGGATGTTGTTTTTTCATCAGCTTGGGCCGCGGTTGGCTGTTGTTATGGTTAATTTTATTAGTTAGCTGGTCAGGATTTCTGCTTCGCCCTTGGTGATAAGGATCGTATGTTCGAAATGAGCCGAGGGCAGGCGATCAGCGGTGAGATAGGTGTAGCCGTCACTGCCCAATTCAATCCGGCGAGTACCGAGATTGAACATGGGTTCGATAGCGATGACGAGACCAGGCTTCAACACTTCCCCCATGCCTGGGTCGCCATAGTTGGGCACATATGGATCTTCGTGGACATGATAACCCACACCATGACCGGAGAGTTCTTCGACAATGCCGTATTTGGCAGCTACCCCGATAAGTTCAATGGCATTGGCAATATCACCGACCCGGCGGCCGCCTTTGGCGGCCTTGATGCCGGCTTGCAAAGCTCGCTTGGTAGTGGCTAGAAGTTTCTCCAAATCCTGACTGATCCGACCCACTGGTACAGTCACGGCGGCATCAGTGATCAGTCCTTTGTGGACCAGACCGAGATCCAGACTGACAATATCCCCTTCCTTGAGAACTTTTGGTTCACCTTCGTTGGGAATACCGTGCACGACTTCTTCGTTGATCGAAACACACAGAGTGGCCGGATAAGGACGGTCCGCGCCATAAGGTTTGTAGTTCAAAAAAGCCGACTTGTCACCACCAGCTTTGATGAGCTCGTCTGCCCGATCATTGAGCTCTCTGGTAGTAACGCCTGGTCGTACCATGGCCGCCAATTCACGCAAAATAGCGGCATGACGATGGCCGCCTTCTCGTAGAATAGCGATGTCTTCCTTGGTCTTGAGCTTGATCATGGCTCTAGCTTATGCCAAACCGAGCCTTTTCACAATATCGGCATGAATCTCCTCGATCGGACGCTTACCATCGATGTCCAGAAAATTAACTTCAGGATTATGGCGATACCATTCGATTGTAGGCAAAACACCGTCTTCATAAGCCTTCTTGCGCTCCAGGAGAGCGGCCGGACTATCATCACGACGGCCGGAAGTCTTGGCTCTCAGGGCCAAACGCTTCACTGATTCATCATGATCAACATCCAGATAGATCACCCAGGGTTTGCCCAAATTGTAAAAAGGAAAGAGTGAAGCTAGAACTTTGGCTTCCATGAGCAAGCGAGGCGTGCCATCGAAGACCAAGTGCTCCGCTCCGGTGTAGCTAGCCACCATTTTGCGAGCCCAGAGATACACTGGCATGAATTCTGGCATCAGATCACCACGTTCAACTACCGCTTTGCTCAAACCAGCTGTGTAGTTTTCACTATCGATGAATTGGCGGAATTCAGCACCGGTCTCAATATCTATAACTTCTCTGTTCGGTTCAAGATGGCGTATGGTTTCGATCAACAAACGACTCTGAGTACCCTTGCCGGCGCCATAACGGCCCAGGAAGACGAAAGCTTGTGGTTTTGACATAGTCATATGAGGCTGATTATAACATGACAATTGCGGAGTCATTGTGGTTGGAGAGTATTTGATATTTCTCAGAGAACCGGTTGTCTGTCGGAGAGTAGCTGTACCCTTAGTGGGAACTCTACTTAGGCCGATTATTCGGCTGAAGGAATACGCATGAGACTACTGATCCCGCTGGGAAGTTCCCCCTAAGGGTACAGCTACTCTCCTAGCAAAACCATGGTCTATCAAAAATTCTATTTATGAAGCCTTAGGGGACTTCAATGCTTCTGGAGCTTTCAGGACTACTAATCTGTGAATCCAATACCAAGGCCCCATCAATAGAGTTTTTGAGAGACCGAGGACTGTCTGAGCGGAGCGGGAGCGTAGCGAGTTTCGCAGGGCTCTCAAAAACTACTATTGATGGGGCTAAGGTTTGGGTACGCTTAAGTTAAGTAGAGTTCCCATACTTCTAGGGCTTATCTGGTAACTATTATAGTTGAACAAATTTCAGTCTTCCAAAAAAACTCGAGACTAGTACTCGCGCATCGAAACCTGAGCATCGAGCTTCTTCAAGAGATCAATAACCACAGAGACTACGATGAGGAGAGCGGTGCCACCGACAGCGAACGATTGAGTCGTATCCGGTGAAAAAGCCTGGATAATGAGCGGCAGGACCGCCACAGCACCGAGGAAGACCGCACCTACGAGCGTGATACGCGTCACGATAGCAGCCAAGTGATCACGCGTATGTTCACCGGGGCGCACACCAGGAATAAAGGCGCCCGAACGCTGCAAATTCTCAGAAATCATCACCGGATCAAAGGTCACAGCCGTGTAGAAGTAAGTGAACAAAACTACCATCAAGAAGTACAAAATACCATAAGTCCATGAAGGCGGCGTGAGCCAGAGAAGCAGGGTGTGAGACCAATCAGCGATAAGCGGATGAGTAGCCCACTTGGCCAAAGCCCCGAAGATGATTTGCGGGAACAAAAGGATCGATAGAGCAAAGATGATTGGAATAACGCCGGATTGGTTGAGGCGCAAAGGCAGATAAGTCGAGGAGCCACCATAGACCTTGTTGCCGCGGACTTGCTTGGCATAAGTGATCGGCACAGAGCGCTCAGCTTCGGTAACATAGATCACACCGGCAGTAGCGGCAATAGCGATGATAAGTACCAGGATATAGAAAGGCAGATTGGCCATATTCGAGCCGAGCAGCTTCTGATAGTTCTGCACGAAATCCATCGGCAGACGAGCCACGATACCGGCGAAGATGATGAGGGAGACACCGTTGCCGATGCCAAATTCTGAAACCAACTCACCGATCCAGGTGAGCAAGATCGAGCCTGCTGCGATCACAATGACATTGACCACGAAGGCAAAAGTACCGAGATGAGGCAAAACATTCTCTGATTGGAAAAGAATGATGAAACCAATAGCCTGCACAATCGCCAAAGGTGCCGCCAACAAACGGGAATATTGGGAGAGTTTCTCACGACCAGCCTCGCCTTCTTCATGCATCAGAGCTTTCCAGCTCGGGAAAATCATAGTCAAAACCTGCACAATGATGGAAGCCGTGATGAAAGGACCGACACCCAGCATGACGATCGAAAGATTGGAGAGGCCGCCGCCGGAAAAGATATTCAAGAAACCGAAGAATTGGCTAGAATTCAAAAGCTGCGACAAGGTAGCCGGATTGACTCCCGGTACTGGGATGGCTGCCAACAAGCGGAAAAGTACCAAGGCACCGATAGTAAAACCGATTCGGCGCCTCAGGGTCGGATCCTTCATGGCGAGCACAATCTTGTCGATGATGTTTTGCATGTTAGGCGATACTGCCGCCGGACTTCTCGATTGCGGCCTTGGCTGAGGCAGACAGAGTGCAGCCAGAGACCTTCAGAGCCTTGGAAATTTCACCGGAGCCGAGGATTTTGACTCGGAGAACACGGCCGGAATGCGTAGACAGGATACCCTTCTCAATGAGTACAGCCGGGGTTACAGCTTCGCCAGCCTTGAAGTTTTCCTCGAGAACCGCGAGATTCACTACCAGAGGTTTCTCCGCAGCTGTCTTGACGGTCTTGTTGGAATTCTTGCCGCGACCGCGCAGTTTCGGCAGCTTCTTGATGATATCGCGCCATTCCGGACGGCGCTTGTTACCAGCGCGAGCGGTCTGACCTTTGCCACCGCGGCCAGAGGTCTTGCCACGCTTGCCACCACGCGCCACGATCATGCGCTTCTTGTTGGGATGTTGTCTTTTGATGGAGTTGATCTGCATGTTAGTACAATTATTTGGTTGGCTTGAGTGAAGTGCGCGGTGCGGCGATTAGTTTTTCCAAAGCGGCAATAGTCACACGAGCGTTGTTGAGACGATTCTTGCTACCAGAGAGATACTTGGCGCAAACATCCTTGATACCGGCCAATTCAATAACCATACGAGCCGAGCTACCGGCCACAATACCCGAGCCGCGAGCCGGGAAGATCTTGATCTTGGCACTTCCCCACTTGGCTTCCACGGCATGAGGAATAGTCATGTTGGCTGAGAGCGGTACTTTGATGAGGTGTTTCTTGGCTTCACGGGTAGCTTTCTCAACCGCTACAGCCGTATCCAAACCCTTACCGAGACCGACACCGACACGACCCTTGCGATCACCAGCCACTACGGCCACACTGAAGTTCATGCGGCGACCACCGGCGGTCACTCTGGTCACACGGCGAATATCGACGATCTTGGAATCAAACTCTGGTTTGACACG
>JAJXVL010000030.1 GCA_021782175.1 bacterium | reverse complement strand
AGCCTCTTTCTCGATATAAGTGTCACTGGACGGAATATAAGCTTCCGGCTGGTAGTAGTCGTAGTACGATACGAAATAGTGCACGGCATTATTCGGGAAGAAATCCCGATATTCCTGAGCCAATTGAGCGGCCAGAGTTTTGTTGTGGGCGATAACCAGGGTGGGTTTGTTGTAGGCGGCAATGACATTGGCGGCCGTGAAGGTTTTGCCGGAGCCGGTCACGCCGAGGAGAGTTTGGCGATTTAGGCCTTTTTGCAGGCCCGCAAGTAACAGTTTGATCGCTTGCGGTTGATCACCAGCTGGTTGCATCCGCGTGCTTAGTTTGAAGACTGGTTCTGAGCTCATGTCGCTATGGTATTACATCGGGCTATTTTTGGCTAATAAAATAAAAAAACCGCCCGACAAACAAATAGTCGAAGCGGTTATGAGATTGAAGGTTGAAGGTTGAAGGCGGGATCAGAATAGACCCCAAGCCGGCGGCGGTGATGATACCGTCGTCTCCGAACTGAACTGAATGAGCGGTTGCTCAGTCGGTGCAAGTTCTTGATTTTTTTCCTGACCACTGTCGAGATGACTCTCGACAGGCACGACAGGTTTCTCGGTCGGCCGATCCTGCATTAAATGCTTCTCTGGATTCATGGATTATCCTTTCCTTGCTGGTTTGTGTTTAAGAACTTTTCGTTCTCATTCCCAACTGCGTCCTCAGCGGGATGAACGATGTTTCAATCGTAACAAAAAAACTATTTCTTGCGCAAGGCGGCACGCAAGGCGGCAGCTTGAATGCTTGCCGCATCTAGATTGTAAAGTTTGATGAGTTCAGCTGGCGTACCGCTCTGACCGAAGCGGTCTTTGACGCCGACAAACTCGATTGGTACTGGAAAATGAGCCGTGAGATATTCAGCTACCGCCGAACCCATACCACCGGCCGCTTGATGCTCCTCGACGGTGACCAGTGCCCCAGCCTGGCGAGCCAAAAGCAAAAGTAGCCCTTCATCCAAGGGTTTGATTGTCGGTAAATTGAGCACGGCTACTTTCTTGCCAGCCTGATGAAGAGCATTGGCCGCCAGGAGTGACTCATGCATGAGGCTGCCTGTAGCTACGATGGCCACGTCGATTTTGTCGGTCAAAAGTTTGAAATCACCCGTAGAATGGAAGAAGACAGCTGCCTGACCAATGGCAAAAGGCGTAGCCTCTGTGGTAATAATCGGTGTTTTCTCTCGCGCTAGACGGATATAGGTTGGTTGATCATTCTTGGCGGCCGCCAAGGTAGCCTTGCGGGCCTCAATAGCATCACAAGGAGCGATCACTACCATTCGAGGCAAAACGCGCATGATCGCCAAATCTTCGAGGGCCTGATGACTGCCACCATCAGGTCCGACCGAGACACCGGCATGTGAACCGGCGATTTTGACCGGCTGATTGTTATAAGCCACAGTTGTGCGGATTTGTTCCCAATTGCGACCCGGTGAAAAGACAGCGTATGAAGATAAGAACGGAATTTTACCCATAGCCGCTAGGCCTGAAGCTACTGCCGCGAGATTTTGTTCGGCCACGCCGATCTCCACGAAACGATCCGGAAATTGCTTCTTGAAAGCGAGCATGTGGGTTGATTCAGTGAGATCAGCGCACAAGCCGACTACGCGCGTATCACTCTCGGCCGCCTGCAAGAGACCTTCGCCGAAACCAGCGCGAATTGGCTGCTGTTCGACATCAGTATCAAAAATCTTTGGATTTAGTTTGAGGTCTGGGTTGAGCATGGTATTCAATCGTGATGTGGTGCTTCGATCCGGCCGCCCAAGGTGCGCACTGCTCGGAGAGCGATTTCGATCTCCTCAGGAGTGGTCGGTGGTTTGCCGTGCCATTCAAATTTGCGCTCAAACTCCGGGATGCCTTTGGATGGAATAGTATAGGCAATGATCACCGACGGCTTATCGAAGACAGCCTGAGCTTCACTGACAGCTCTATCAATATCGCGGAAATTGTGGCCATCAATCTCCTGCACATGCCAGTTCCACGCCCGCCATTTGTCGACTAGTGGATTGAGCGGCATGATATCTTCGGTGAAGCCGTCAATTTGAATATTGTTGCGATCAATAATTACTGTCAAATTTTGCAATTTTTCTTTGCCACCGAGCATGGCTGCTTCCCAGCTATTGCCAGCATCCAATTCCCCATCGCTCATCAGACAATAGATCTGTCGGCCGGAAGTGTGGCCGTTGTCGATACGATCACCGATAGCCATGCCAACCGCTTGGGACAAACCAGAACCGAGCGGTCCCGAAGAGGTTTCTAGTCCAGGTAGCCATTCACGGTGCGGATGACCTTGGAGACGAGAGCCGAGTTTGCGCAGAGTTAGCATTTCCTCTACTGGGAAATAACCAGCATGAGCCATAGTGGCATAGAGCACCGGACAGATATGACCATTGGAAAGAACGAGTCGGTCGCGATATGGCCAATCTGGCTTGCGTGGGTCGTATTTCAGAGCATGGAAGAAGAGATAAGTGAAAATATCGGCCATGTCGAGCGGTCCAGCGGTATGTCCAGATTTGGCCTCAATCAAAGCTTCGACGATTGAGCGGCGGATCAGAGCCGCTTTCTCTTCGAGCAAGGATACTTTTTCATCAGTGAGAGCCATTGCTGTTTATTATAGCATCTTGAAGTGATGTATGGCTTCAAAAACATTCTCCGCCTGGAAAATAGCCGAACCAACAATCAAGCGATCGGCGCCGGCTTCGATTAACGACGGAGCTGTTTCTAGAGAAACACCGCCGTCAATCGCGATGGTTAGTTCTGGATATTTTTCCCGGAGTTTCTTGAGGCGATCAATCACCTGAGCATCAAAAGGTTGATGTTGGAAACCCTCGTTGTCGATGCCCATGAGTTGAACAAAGTTTATTTGTTCATACCATTTATCAACTACCGACAAATCAGTCTGCATATCGAGAGCCAAACCGATCTCGACGCGGCCGGCAAGCTTGGCAAAAGTTTCTGTCAAATCCCCCTGTGATTCGGCGTGAATAACCAGGCGACTTGCTCCAGCAATCACCCAGTCATCTACGATTGTCTCTGGATGATTGACCATCAAATCAAATTCGTAGTTCAAATCTTCCCAAGCCGGCAAACCTTCGGCTTCCTTGATAATCTTTTCGAAAGAATCATCATGTTTGCGATAAGGCCAGGTAGCGTTGGGGACAAATTGACCGTCGCAAATGTCTACCTGAACTGTTTTGACTATACCCTTCACAAGTTCAACCTGCTCTACCAACTCGGCAAAAGTCATCGGCAAGATTGCGGGAATAATTTCCGTTTTGGTCATGTCTCGATTTTGGGTTATTCGATGTTATCTATCTCCATGATACGACGCTCGTGGCGAGCTTCACCGGAGAATGGTGTCGTGAGCCAGAGTTCAACTGCTTGGCGAACCATGATCTCGTCCACGAAACGCGCGCCAATCGAGAGAATGTTAGCGTTATTATGTTCGCGCGATAGCTTGATGATGTTCAGATCGCCACCATACCAGACCGCGGCTCGCACGCCCGGGAAACGGTTGGCCACCATAGCTTCGCCTTGGCCGGAACCGCCCAGGATGATAGCTCTGGTTTCTCCGCTCAAGTCCTCAGCGACTTTCATAGCCGCCGCCGCCATGAACTCCGGGTAATCATCATCCGGTCGGAGCTTGTGTGCGCCGACATCAAGGGTCTCGAAACCTTTTTCGGCTAGGAATTTTTTGAGCTCTTCTTTGAGAGCATAGCCGGCATGATCGGCGGCGATAATAATCTGTTTGGAATCAGACTTCATGGTTTTAGGCGAGACGACCCGCTTTGATGACATGATCAACAAGAGTATGTGTATACCCCATTTCGTTGTCATACCAACCGAGGACCTTGACCAGGTTGCCATCCACGACGCGCGTCATAGCCAGATCAGCAATCGAAGCGTGGCGGTTGCCGATAATATCGTGAGAGACCAGCGGCTCATCCGTCACCGTGAAAATACCGTTCCAACGCGCTTCCAGAGCGGCCTTCTTGAGAATGTTGTTGACCTCCTCAGCGGTCGTGTTTCGCTTGGCGATGAAAGTCACATCGACGATGGAGCCGGTAACTACCGGCACGCGGATGGAAATACCATCGAATTTGCCTTCGAGCTGGGTAGCCACCTTGGTCACAGCGATAGCGGCACCGGTAGAAGAAGGCACGATGTTTTGCGCCGCCGCCCGACCTTCACGCAAGTCTTTCTTGGCCGGACCGTCGACCAGAGCCTGACTGGCGGTATAAGCGTGCACTGTGTTCAAGATGGCTTTTTCGATGCCGATAGTTTCATCAAGGATAGCGATGAGCGGGCTGGAAGCATTGGTAGTGCAAGAAGCGTTGGAAGTGATCGGGCAGGTCTCCATGGACTTTTCATTCATAGCCATGAGGATACTAGCAGGCTGGCAGGAATGTTACGATGATTCATTGAGCGGAGCTGAGAGGACTACTCG
>JAJXVL010000029.1 GCA_021782175.1 bacterium | reverse complement strand
TCGGTGGTTTGCTGCCGTACTATTTCGCCGCTCTCTCCATGGAAGCTGTCGGCAAAGCCGCGGGCAAGGTGGTTGAGGAGGTACGCCGTCAATTCCGCGAAATCAAAGGCATTATGGATGGTACCGCCAAGCCTGACTATGGTCGTGCTGTAGACATCGTCACTTCGGCCGCTATCAAGGAAATGATCGTGCCGGCGCTTATCCCGGTTCTAGCTCCGCTTCTGGTGGGTTATATTCTCGGTCCGGTAGCCCTCGGCGGTTTGCTGGTCGGTGCTATCGTCACTGGTCTCTTTGTGGCCATCTCCATGACCTCCGGCGGTGGCGCTTGGGATAATGCCAAGAAGCACATTGAGCAAGGCAATCACGGTGGCAAGGGTTCCGAGGCTCACAAGGCCGCGGTCACCGGTGATACGGTCGGTGATCCTTACAAGGATACCGCCGGTCCCGCTATCAATCCGATGATCAAGATCCTGAACATTGTGGCCCTACTCATCGTTGGTTGGATTATGATCCATCATTTGTTCTAGAAGAAAAACCGCTCTCGGCAATAACGAGGAATTCTTCCCAAAAACCGGCCCAAAAAGCCGGTTTTTGTGCTCTTTACCTGGCGGTGATACAATTTGATAGTTGCAGTTAGTTTATGAACTGCGGCTTAGCGTTAAATATACAATCAAAATATATGAAAAAAACTTACTACTTATTGTCTATAGCTTTGTTGGCCCTGGCTTGTGCCGTACCGGCCATGGCTAGAGCTGATGACAATGGCGGCGGCTCGGACGGCCAAGACATGCCGGACAACATGCCGCGGCAAAATATCGGGGCACCTCTTCCTCCGGGAATATCGATCCCTCCGGCAAACCAGGATCAATCACCGGAGAGCGAGAACGGTAGACCGTCCAATGTTGAGAATAATCGTGCTTATCGCAATGTGATGATTGAGGATCGTTATGGTCTGGGTAACCAGAATGGCTCTTCATCAGAAGATAATTCTCAACCGGAACAATTCCGAAACAACGGTCAAACTCAGCAGAATGAGATCGAGAACCGCAACCAGAACGGTCCCGATATGGAAAATACTCAGGAGAACATGTCCGAACAAGCCAGCAGCTCCGAGGATCGGCCGCATCTCGGTCCCAACGGACTCATGATGGGCGGCAATGATAATCAGGCCGGCAACCAGGAAGGCGAGGGTTTCACCCCGCGACCGCCGATGTGGTGGCAAGCTTCTAGCAGTCCGCTTCGAGCCGCTGAGAGGGAGCGTGAAGGTTCATCGACACGACCATTCTTCCCGGCCAATCTAGCATCTTCCTCGGCCGCCATGGAAGCACGCAACCATGGTCAGGAAGTACGCTTGGAGACTTTTGCTTTCCTGCAAAACCGTTTGGTTGACCAGCTCACTCGCGCTCTGAACAATCTGGAACAAATCCGCGGCCGCATCGCCAATCGTATCCAGCTTGAGCAACAGAGCGGCTTGGATATGACTATCGCTACCGGCCTACTCGGACAAGCTGACAATGCTCTGTCTACTGCTTCGAACGCCATCAAGAATTTGGCAGCCTATGTGCCGCCTACGGTGGCAACCTCTACCAGCGCTCTCACCGCTTCGACCACCATCGATCTCAGTGCTCCGCGACAGGTTAGCGATGCCACCATTCAGACGATCGAGACCGCCCGCCAAGCCCTGAATGCCGTGGTCAACGCCATTGCTCAAGCTCTAGGAGCCGACCTATCGGTCCCGGCTTCGAATATCACCGCCACTACCACCGCGACAACTACCACTCCCTAGAGAAACAAGTTATAATCAAACCAATTAATAATCTTCTCTACAACATCCGATGACAGACCTCAACCAAAACACCGCCGCTGTTCCTCCGAGCACTCCCAACAATTCTTCCGAGAAGAAAGTCGGACCGATTGTTGCTTCGCTCATCATCGTACTAGTTCTCATCATTGCGGCTTTGTATGTCTTTGCTTCACGCATTACTCAGCCGATGATCCCTGACGATAGCAGTTCGGTCGCGGCTTCCGTGCCGGCGGTTACCAGCACTTCTACGGATCTGCGCTCACTCCAAAGCGACCTGAATGTTTCCACCAAAGGTTTGAAGGCCCAGAACTTCTAAATCCCAGACCGAACTTAAAGCAAACAAAAAGAGGGGTTGACTCCCCTCTTTTTGTTCAGGTAGACTGCTCCGCATGACTACAACCACAAAAAAGGCCCCGGAAGCGGCGGCCAAGAATTACGCTGCTGCCGAATGGAAATCCTTGGATCGCTCTCGTGTCGAGATTACCGGCTCTATCGCTAGCGAAGTCTGGGAGAAACACCGCGAGAACGCCCTGAAGAATCTCAATCAATCAGTCACCATTGATGGTTTCCGCAAGGGTAATGTCCCCGAAAATATTCTCTTGGCCAAAGTCGGCGAAATGTCTCTGCTCGAAGAAATGGCCGAGCTCAGCCTGCCGCGAGCCTACGCTGACATCCTGATCGATCAGCAGATTGATGCCATCGGCCGCCCGGAGATCCATGTGACCAAACTAGCCAAAGGTAATCCTTTGGAGTTCAAGGCTGTCACTGCCGTGGTGCCCAAACTGGACCTGCCTGATTACAAGGCCCTCGCCGCCAAGACCAACCACAATAAAGAGAAGCTCGCAGAGAAAATCAGCGACAAGGAACTTGATGAAGCTATCCTGCGCCTGCGCAAAATGCACGCCTCCCACGAGGGACATGATCATGAGAAGATGACCCCTGAGGAACATGAGCAGGCTATCATGGCCAACTTGCCAGAGTTGAATGAAGAATTCATCAAGAAGCTCGGTGATTTTGCTGATCTGGCTGATTTCAAGAAGAAACTATCTGAGATGCTGCTCGAGGACAAGCGTCAAGCCGCCAAAGAGAAACAGCGTTTGGCCATAGCCGAGGCTTTGACCGGAAGCGTCAAGAATGAGTTGCCGGATCTCATGATCGAGAGCGAACTGGCCAGGACTGAGAGTCAATTCAAGGATGATATTGAGCGCATGGGTATCAAACTCGATGACTATCTCAAACACCTCAAGAAGAGCCTCGAGGATATCCGCCAAGAGTGGCGCCCGCAGGCTGAGAAGAAAGCCAAACTGCAGCTCATCCTAGACGAGATCGCCAAGGCCGAGAAGATCAAAGCCGACCCCAAGGCGGTTGAGGCGGAAGTGGAACACATCGTCTCACACTATGCCGATGCCGATAGAGAGCGCGCGGCAATATATGCCGAAACAGTTCTCACCAACGAAAAAGTTTTCGAGTGGTTGGAAAATCAATAAAACCTGACTATCTGTGAAACGCGGCGCCGACTGTAACGGTGAAAGCTACTTTTGACCCAGGATCACCACGGTGAGAGCGGCGATGACGGCTGTTTCGGCCCTGAGAATCTGAGAACCGAGGGATTTGAGAATGACTCCATTCTTGTGAAACAAGGCCAATTCATCGTCTGACCAACCACCTTCGGGACCAATGAAGACCGCGACAGACTCATCTCCGGACGGTTTGTCGCTCGGTTGCCAAGGTGTCTC
The DNA here is from genome assembly GCA_021782175.1 of bacterium. Taxonomy (GTDB): domain Bacteria; phylum Patescibacteriota; class Minisyncoccia; order Phycocordibacterales; family PALSA-1337; genus C7867-002. The sequence goes on along the minus strand of JAJXVL010000029.1, from coordinate 1,201 downwards.
ATCTGGATGAAAAACTATCTCTCGTAGCGATTGGTTCGTGTTTTTGAGCTCAATCAAACATTCAGTGAGTGACATGATGTCGTGGAGTCTGGGCACATCGCCGCGACCAGATTGCTCGCTGGCTTCAGTCACAATCTTTTGCAGCCGTTCCTGGTTCAAAGCCTTCTTTTCACTGCGTTCGGCCATGATCGGTACAATGTCAGTCACCCCGAGCTCTGTGGCTTTCTCGGCCACCAACTCGAAATGATCTTTCTTGATTAACGCTGCCGCTAAATAAATTTTTTGTTTGGGCATGTAACGGCTCGGCGAAGAACTGAGGTGCTCCAAAACTACACAATCAGCGCCGTCGAAACGGGCGATCGCGGCTTTGTAGTCCGAGCCTGATCCGTCGAAAATCACGATCTCTTCGCCTATCTTGAGGCGGAAAACCCGGCGAAGCTGATTCACCAAAGCAGACGAACGGATAGACAGTTCGGTACGATTCCCAACAGGCTCGGGGCAAAAGAAACGGTGCAGTCGCATACCAGCGGGACTTCCTTACTTCTTGGCGACTACCACCTGATCGATGATGCCGTATTTCTTGGCTTCGTCGGCATCCATGAAGAAATCGCGATCGACGTCCTTTTCGATCTTGGCTAATGATTGACCGGTATTTTGGGCCAGCATTTTGTTCAGAACAGAACGCATTTTCAGAATATGCTTGGCGCTAATCTCAATATCAGAGGCCTGACCTTCGGCACCGCCGAGGGGCTGATGAATCATCACTTCGGAGGTAGGCAGAGCCAAGCGCTTGCCTTTGGTACCGGCTGAGAGTACCAGGGCCGCGCCAGAAGCAGCCATACCGACACAGACGGTTGAAATGTCATTCTTGATATGATTCATAGTATCAACTATGGCCAGAGTCGAGGTTACCGAACCGCCAGGAGAATTGATATACATACTGATATCTTTCTTGGGATCTTCAGACTGCAGGAAAAGTAGCTGAGCGATAATGAGATTGGCCAAATGATCATCAATCTGACCGCCCAAGAAGATAATATTCTCCTTGAGGAGACGCGAGTAGATATCGTAGGCACGTTCGCCGAAGTTAGACTTTTCGATTACCGTAGGAATAAGCATGTTTTTTGATGATTTTAGGTTAGATTACCGCCTGAATATATCGCTATGTTGCGCAAAAGTAAAGAGCGTTATATGATGCAAG
>JAJXVL010000028.1 GCA_021782175.1 bacterium | reverse complement strand
TCTTTCTTGCTGAAAACCGATCACGGATGACGGTGGTGTATTGCCCTCGGACGCATGGATACTTCGGCCACCCACGGTATCGCCTGTCGAATCTCGTATCCGCTCACCGTCATCCCGACGAGACTGTCAGGACCGGAAAAGGGGGGCCGAAAAATCCTTGCCTGAACAGGACGGGCGATCTTTTTCTCATGGAAGCGTACAGAAAAGGGAAGGAGGGCAAGTCCCGGCATCCAGGATCGGGATGACTCGACGCCTTCCGGATCCCTGATCTCATGACCGAGCATCTGATACCCCCCGCAAATGCCGAAAAGAAGGGTTCCCTTTTTGTGCTGTTCACAAAACCAGGGATAGAGGGGGGAGTCGTAGAAGGCCCGAAGATCCTCCATGGTCTGGCGGGTTCCCGGAAGGACAATGGCGTGCGCATGTTCAGGAGGGGCGTCCGAAAGTGAGAGAAAGGTCACCCGGACATCCTTGTCATTCAAGAAAGGGTCGATATCGGACCGGTTGGAAAGATGCGGCCACTCAATCACAACAATATGGATGGCCGGACAAGACAGCTCCGTGTCACCTCCCGCCTCTCGCGTCCGGAAAGAATCTTCAGTGGAAGCGCTTCGATTCCACGCAAGCAACCGATTTTCCTCAACGCCGATCATACTTACTCTTTTGAGCGCGTGAAGGAAGTGGTGGATGCCGGTTTTGACGCCGCTATTTTCGATGGTGCTCAATTGTCGCTCGAGGACAATATTCGCGAGACCAGGCGCTGTGTCGAGTACGCCAAGGCTTCCGGTCGAGACATGCTCATCGAAGGTGAGCTTGGTTTCATCGGCACCTCCTCGAAGGTGCTGGATGCTATCCCAGCCGGGGCGGTAGTCGGCGAGGCCGCCATGACCAAGCCGGAGGAAGCGGCGCGTTTTGCCCGCGAGACCGGTATTGATCTCCTGGCGCCGGCTGTCGGTAACATTCATGGCCTGATCCGCAGTGGTCAGCCGGCCCTCAACCCCAAGCGGGTCGGGGAAATCGCCGCGGCGACCGGTCTGCCGCTGGTCCTTCATGGTGGTTCCGGCAACTCCGCCAGTGATGTCTGGCAATGCGTGCAAGAAGGCGTGGCTATCTTCCATGTCAATACCGAATTGCGCCTGGCTTACCGCACAGGTCTCCTGAAATCACTCTCCGAAAATCCTGACGAGGTCGCTCCTTATAAATATTTGAAACCAGCCAAACTGGCCATGCAAAAAGTAGTTACGGAAAAACTGCGGGTCGTTAATGGCCTCAAATAATTCACGCCGGCCTTCCAAGAACTATGAGCAACGTCTTTGTCACGCGCCAGATTCCTGATAACGGACCCGCTATGTTGCGCGCGGCCGGGCATACCGTCGATATCAATCCTCATGATCGGCCGCTTACGGCCGAAGAACTTCTCTCCGCTCTTCGCGCCAAGCCTTATGACGCGGTGATTTCGCTCCTGAATGATCGAATCGACGCTGCTCTCTACGATGCGGCGCCGACCGTCAAGATTTTTGCCAATTACACGATCGGTTTTGATAACTTCGATATCGAGGAAGGGCGCCGCCGCGGCGTCTATCTCTCTAATGTGCCGGGGGGCGGTGCTGATCGCGTGGCCGAACATGCCTGGGCCCTCCTGCTCAATCTGAGCTGCCGAGTGCTCGAAGGTGACGCCTACATGAGGGCCGGACGCTACCAGGGTTGGGATCCGATGCTCCTGCCGGGGCATAAGTTCGCCGGCCGGACCTTGGGACTTATCGGTGTCGGTCATATCGGTAGCCAAGTGGCGCGCATCGCGGCCCGGGGTTTTGGCATGAGGGTGGCCTACTATGACTTGGTGCGCAATCAGGACTTGGAGCGTCTCCATGATGCCACTTACTACGCTACGGTTGATGAAGTTCTCAAACAGGCTGATGCTGTTTCGATCCATGTACCGCTCACCCCGGAAACTGAACATTTGTTCGATGCCAGGCGTTTGCGCCTCATGAAGCCGACGGCTTATCTCATCAATACTTCCCGCGGGCCGGTGATCGACGAACGAGCTCTGGTTGAAGCTCTGAAGGAGGGTGTCATCGCCGGTGCCGGGCTGGATGTCTTCGAAAACGAACCGACACTCACGCCCGGTCTCACATCTCTCTCTAATGTTGTAATCACACCACATATCGCCTCGTCCACGATGGAGGCCCGGGCTGAGATGTCTCTCATTGCCGCCGAGAATGTGCTCGATGTCCTGGCCGGCTCTCCGCCGCGTAATCTCATATACAAAATCTCATGAAATTCGGCTGGTCAGAAGTCGCGGAACGTCCCTGGGTCATTTCCTCCTTGACTCTGATTGATTTTGTCATCTGGTATGTCGTGCTCAAATACATGTTCCTATACCTGGTTATGACTCTGGCCTGATGGTGCTTGCCTTTTTCCGGCCTTTATGAGAATATAGCCCTCATGTTGTCATTGAATATCACCAAGCGCGATCCCAAGCAATCGCCCGATAAAATCCGCTCTACTGGCCAGCTTCCAGCCGTTTTTTATGGTCCCAAGGAAGCAACGACCTCGATTGTGGTACCCATGGCTGATTTTAAGAAAGCCTGGAAAGAAGCCGGTGAATCATCGGTTATCGTCCTCAAGGACGGTGCTCATGAACATGAGACGCTCATTCATGATGTTGATGTTCACCCGCTTTCCGGTGAACCTCGCCATGCGGACTTCTATGTGCTCGAAAAAGGCAAGAAAGTGACCGTCGACGTTTCATTGACCTTCGCTGGTGTTTCGCCGGCCGTCAAGGATTTGGGCGGTATTCTGGTCAAGGTTATGCGTGAGATCACCATTGAGGCTGCCCCCAAAGATTTGCCTCGCGAAATTGTAGTTGATATTGCGAAGCTCGTTCAGTTGAATGATGCTATTCATGCCAAGGATTTGACTCTGCCTTCCGGCGTGACGCTCAAGGTCTCACCAGAAGAAATTGTGGCCTCGGTCACGGAAGCCAAGGAAGAAGTCGAAGCCCCGACAACGATTGATATGTCTGCTATCGAAGTCGAAGCCAAGGGTAAGGAAGTCAAGGAAGGTGAAGAAGGTGCCGCTCCGGCTCCGGGTGCCGCGGCCAAATCGGAAGCCAAGCCTGCCGCCAAGAAATAAGCTCACTTTTAAAGGGTCTGTTGAAAAAGCCGGTAATGCCGGCTTTTTCTTTGTCTCGGAAGAGACAATGTGGATGAGTCTTCATTCCTACTCACACATATCCTTGCTCCGACACTTCGGTAACTCAGGAGACTTCAATATTCGGTCTCCAGGACACGGAAATTCCCTGCTGGGAATTTCCTCTACACTCGCGCCAGTCGCGCTCGTGGGGTCCTTTCGACCGAACATTGAAGTCTCCTCGGGTAGAATCACTGTCCTAGAACATGGAGAAACACAGAACATGACTTGTGGAAACCTCCAGAGCGGGATCAGTAGTCTAATGTGTATTCCTTCAGCCAAATAATCGGCATAAGAAACGTTTCCACAAGTCATGTTCTGTGTTTCTCCTGAGTTCTGAGACGTCTTCGTCAGGACATGTGTGAGGAGGAAGGTCTTTTTTTACTATGTTAAAATTGGAGTCATGAAAAGATTCGGTACCCGGGCCTTCACCCTGATCGAGCTTCTGGTCGTCATTTCCATCATTGGCCTTCTGGCTAGCGTGGTCCTCGTGTCTCTGAATAGCGCCAGAGCCAAGGGACGCATTGCTGCCGGGCAGATCTTCGACTCCAATGCCTTCCAGACCATGGGTGTCAATCTTGCCGCCGGTTACAACTTCGACGAAGCCAGTGGCAATGCTCTCGACAGCTCCATCAATGGCAATGATCTGACGCCTTTGGGTACCGTGACCCGTTCAGCCAATACTTATAATGGAACCGGTTACGCGGCCTCATTTGATGGCAGTAACAGCACTATGTACAACGCCAGCCCCAAAAACCTGCCAACCGGATCAAATATTTCGGTAACCGCCTGGATCTATCCGACAGCTTATAATGACCCTAGTTACAACGGCATTGTCTCGTGGGGCCCGCGCAACTGTACGCCGGGAGCCCAATCATTCCTGCTCAGCATCCAAAATACCGGAATATTGTCCATGGCTACTTGGTGTAATGATTTTGTGCCTACGAGCGGCCCGTCCGTGCCGCTCAATCAGTGGAGTAATGTGGCTGTCACCATGAGTGGCACGGCCGTCACTTTCTATATCAATGGCGTGGCCGTAGAGAACGGCACTCTCGCCAATAATATTGTGCCCAATGTCCAATCCGGTCAGCTAGAAATCGGCTGTACTGATGCGGTGGGTCGCTGCTTCACGGGTCTCATCGACAATGTGCGCATTTACAATCAGGCTATGGCCGAGAAAGAGATCAAACAGATCTATGCCGAAGGCCTGTTACAGCACTTCTTGGCGATGAAGTGATTTTATAAACCTTCCAGAGGATCGATCTGTTCGGTCTGAATCTGGTCAGCCAGGGCCATGACGCTCCGGCCGTAGGGTAGACCGACATTGGCTACCAATTGGCCGTAATAATTGTAGCGATAGCAATTCTGGCCGGAATAATAACGGCAAGCAGCCGTGCGCTGTGAGGTGTAGCTGGTCGAATCAGCGCCGAGATCAGCCAGATAGAGTCCCGCCGCCATGAAGGCATCCAGCGGTTTCCATGGATCAGGCGCCAGACTGGTCCCGAGAGCTTGGGCTACGCGATCCTTGAAGAGCATCCAAGTCGAAGCGATGAACTGTGCCGGACCCATGCCACCACCATAGCCGATCGACTGTGGGCAGGAGACTGGCATAGTGTGATAGTCCAGACCGAGTGAAGCGGTGATCGCTAGGAAGGGCTGGACATCGCGCGAAGGCTTCATGACCCCGGAAACGACCGAGCCATCTTTGGCATTGACGCCGGAGCCGTCAGCGGGATTGGTCAGATAACAAGTGCCGACATTACCACCAATATTGGTTTCTTGTTTCAGGATGGCCAGCAGGAAAGACGGCTGAACACCGGTGGCTTGCTCTACCGTCTTGGCATAGGTGAGAGCATCACCAAAAGGGATAGCTTGAGCGCCGTTTA
>JAJXVL010000027.1 GCA_021782175.1 bacterium | reverse complement strand
GATTCCAAATACCGGCCGCGCCTGAATGCGCTTACCATCGGGGTTTCACTCTTTGCCGTTGTCACTCTCATCGCTGATCTCCTCGGCGTCAATCCGCTCCGCAGCCTCTGGTCCAACTTCGAGCGCATGGAGGGTTGGATCACGATCGTTCATCTCTGGGCTCTCTATATCGTGGCGGCCGGTATGTTTGGCGCCGAAACTCTCGAGGGAAGCCGCTTGGCTTGGCGCCGCTGGTTCAATGTCGAGCTTATGGTCGCGCTCATTGTCGGCGTGTATGGCGTCCTCCAGCTTATGGGCGTCCTGACTATTCACCAGGGTTCCACCCGTATCGATGCCACCCTCGGTAACGCCGCCTACATGGCCGTCTACATGCTCTGGAATGCCGGCTTGGCCGTCTACCTCTACTTCATCCATCGCTCCGAGCACCCGAGTGATGGTCGTTTCCTCAAATGGGCTTATCCGCTCCTGGCCGTCTTCTTCTCCTTCTTGCTCTTCGAAACCGCCACTCGCGGTACCATCCTCGGTCTCTTGGGCGGAATCATGGTGGCACTCACTTGCTATGCCTTCTTTGCCCGTGGTGCCAAGAAGCGCAACCGTTACATTTCCGGCGGCGTGGTTGTCGGCGTGATCGTGCTTATCCTGGCCTTCATCGGCCTGAGACAGCAGCCGGTGGTGCAACACAATGAGGTTTTGAACCGCCTGGCCAGTATCTCGCTCTCGAGCCCTGAGACCACCGCCCGTCTCTACATCTGGAACATGGCTCTCGCCGGTTTCAAGGAACGCCCGGTCCTCGGCTGGGGTCAGGAGAACTTCAACTATATTTTCAATAGTCACTATGATCCGCGCTTGTGGAATCAGGAACAATGGTTCGATCGCGCGCACAATGTCTTCCTCGACTGGCTCACGGCCGGCGGCGTGATCGGTCTCTTGTCATATCTGTCCCTCTATGTCCTCTTCTTGGTGGCGGTGTGGCGCTCGAAGCTTTCCTCGGCCGAGAAGAGCGTCCTCTCCGGCCTCCTCATCGGTTATGCCGTCCACAACCTCTTCGTCTTCGATAACTTGGCGAGCTACGTGCTCTTCTTCGCGGCGCTCTCTTTTGCAAGTACGCTTCGACCCGGCAAGCCTTGTCGGCTGTGGGGTGAGAAACCGCTCTCGGCTGAAGCCGCCGAATATGTGGCCGCGCCGATGATTATCGTCGCTTTGGTTGTGCTGGTTTGGTTCGCCAACTACCGGCCGCTTCTCGCCAATACCGGCCTCATTGGCGCGCTCGAGTCCTGCGCTTCGAGTCAGCCTGACGCCGCCGCCTTCGACGCGCCGCTCGCCGTGCACTCCTACTTGGCCAACCAGGAAATCCGCGAACAGATCCTCAACTGCGCCGGCCAGATCGTGAGCAATCCGTACTTGCCCAATCCGACCAAGCAGGCTTACTACAACCTGGCTCTCCAGGCTATTCAGAATCAGATTGCCGCGACGCCCATGAAGGACGCCCGTATCTTTGTCCTCGGCGGTACCTTCCTCGATACCGCCGGTCAATTCCAATTGGCTGCTGGTCTCCTCGCCGAAGGCTACAAACTCTCGCCGCACAAGCAGTCTATCGCCATCGAGCTCTCCAATAGTCTGATCAATTTGGACCAGAAAGATGCCGCCGTGAAGCTCCTCGCCGATGCCTACAACGCTTATCCATCTGACAGCCAAGCCGCGCTGGCCTATGCCATCGCCATGGTCGTCAACAATCAGGAAGCTCAGGCCCGCCAAATGTTCCATAACGACCCGACGATCTTCGAAGCCCCGCAAATGGCTACGGCTTATGTGGCCTTGAAGGAATATACCAAGGCTGAAGCCATCTATCAGGCCATGTTGGTCACCAATCCGGCTGATGAGAATGCCTCCTTGCAATTGGCCCGCATCCAGTACGCCGCCGGTGATCTCGCTGGTACCGAAGCCACTCTCCGTGCCCTCGGTGTGGCTCATCCAGAATACCAGGACAAGGTGGACGCCACCATCAAGCAGCTCGAGAGCTTGAAATAATATGCCATCACTCAACAACCTGAGAGTCAAAATCTACGCCGACGGCGCTGATCTCTCGGGTATGGTTGAGCTCAATAGCCGCGCTTATATTCAGGGACTGACGACCAATCCGACCCTGATGCACAAGGCCGGTATCACAGACTATGAGGCTTTTGCCAGGGAAGTTCTCAGCACGGTCACGACCAAACCTCTGTCACTGGAAGTTTTCTCCGATGATTTTCCAGAAATGAAGCGGCAAGCCCTGCGGATCGCCAGCTGGGGTTCCAATGTCTATGTCAAAATCCCGATCACCAACACCCGCGGCCAATCATCTCTGCCGCTAGTCTCGGAGCTCGCCTCAGCCGGGGTCAAGGTCAATGTCACGGCCATCCTGACGCTGGACCAGGTGCGCGAAACCGTCGCCGCGCTCTCAGAGGCGGTGCCGGCAGTGGTCTCGGTCTTTGCCGGGCGCATCGCGGACACGGGCGTGGATCCGATGCCGGTCATGCGTGCGGCCAAGGAGCTTTTGCGGGAGCGGCCCCAGGCGGAACTGCTCTGGGCCAGTGTGCGTGAAGTCTTGAATATCATCCAGGCGGAGGAGTGCGGCTGTGACATCGTCACAGTCCAGCATGATCTCCTAGCCAAGGCCGCCAAATTGCTAGGCTATGATCTCGCGGCGCTCTCGCTCGAAACGGTCAAGATGTTTGCCGCGGACGCCGCCGCGGCGGGGTTCCGGTTGTGATACAGCGCTTAAACAAATACGAATTTCAATGTAATTAATATTTACAGTCAATATTGACAATATTTTTTACACGAGTAATATGGGGTCAATGATCAAGCAAGGGCTTTTGAAGCGCCTGCGTGAGGAGGGTAATCACTCCCAATTAGACATGGCCGAATGTTTGGAAATATCACGGCCGTCTTATTTGCTGATTGAAAAAGGTGAAAAAGACCTGACTTTGTCACAGCTCAGTAAACTGGCTGATTTTTATGGAGTGACAGCGGACTCTATCTTAGCCGGCCAGCCAGAACCAAAAATTCAAATCTCCGTCGAGAAGTCTTCGAAGACTTCAATCAAAAAATCCAATAATCTCAGGATTAACATCCCCCAGAAAAAGCTAGACAAATTCAAGGAAGTCTTTTTGTACATTCTAGAAAAAGTAGGTAGCCGGCCAAATGTCGGTATGGCTGTGATATATAAACTCTTTTATTTCATTGATTTTGATTACTATGAGAAATATGAGGAACAGCTCATAGGTGCAACTTATATCAAGAATCATTTCGGTCCAACGCCGGTGGAGTTCATCAAGCTCGCCAAGGAAATGATTGCCGCTGATGAATTGGAGGAGGTCAAAAGTAAATATTTCGAGAAAGATCAGACGAAATATTTACCACACCGCTGTGCGGATCTGTCTCAGTTGAGTGCGCGGGAAATCAAGCATATTGATAATGTTTTGGACCGTCTCGCTGCCAAAAATGCTTCCGAGATGAGAGATTATTCACATAAGGATGTGCCGTGGATCGTAGCCAAGGAAGGCCAACCGATCGAGTATGAATCGGTGTTTTACCGCACTGATGATACGACGGCCAGAGAATATGATGCCGATTCAAGCCTGATCAAGAAAAAGAAAACCGTCAGAGGATCAAAGACTACCTCAAAGAGCAAAATTTGATCTGATCAGAAAGAAATATTCCTCCCCAGAACAAAGAACTACTCCTCCCCAAAACGCAAAAAGCCGCCGAGGGCGGCACTTTGCGTAGACATTTTTGGAGAGTGCCCACACGGGGTACTCACGGCCTGTATTATAGCACTTTTGCCTTTGGAAAGCAATCAGGTTTTGGGGTATAATAATAGAGGATTGCACCAAGTGACGGCGACGGCTGTACTCACATTATATTAGACATTATATTTGGAGCTCGCACCCGTCGCCGTCACTCGGTACAACCGCCTATAACTATGGAAATCCAAGAAAACGTGCCTTTGGCTGCCTATACCACATTTCACCTCGGCGGCCCGGCGCGCTTCTTCGCGCGTGCGCGAACTGAGGCTGACCTCCTCGAAGCTGCTCGGTTTGCCGACGAAAGGCGGGTGCCACTCTTTGTGCTGGGCGGGGGCTCCAACCTCTTGATTGCGGATCAGGGTGTGGCCGGCTTGGTTCTCAAGATGGAGCTTACCGGAGTGAGCTATCAACTAGTCGGTCCGGATGGTTTTGCCACGGTAGCCGCGGCGGCTGGCGTTACTTGGGATGATTTCGTGGCCGAAACATTGACGCACGGCTTGTATGGTCTAGAAAATCTCTCGGCTATTCCCGGCACGGTCGGGGCTTCGGCGGTCCAGAACATCGGTGCTTACGGTGTCGAAGCCGGCAATCTGATCGTCGGAGTGCGCGCGCTCGATCGTGAGACCATGACTATGGTTGAGCTCGATCATGCCGCTTGTCGTTTCGCTTATCGCGACAGTCTCTTCAAGCAACATAAAGGCCGTTACATTATCAGTACGGTTTTCTATCGTTTGCATAGCGCCTCGGCGGGAACTTATGTACCACACATTGGCTACAAAGATCTCACGGAATATTTCGAGCCCAACCCTCAGGAAGCAGTGACAGCTACCGCTGTGCGCGAAGCAGTCACCACAGTGCGTCGCAACAAGTTGCCTGATTGGCATGAATGGGGTACAGCCGGCTCTTTCTTCAAGAACCCGACTATCACGGCCGAGCACTTCGCCACGCTCGTAGCCAAATACCCCGGCTTGCCTGGTTTCCCGGAACCGCATGATCGGATCAAGGTCTCGCTCGGTTGGATCCTCGACAAGGTTTGCGATGTGCGGGGTTTTTGTCTGGGGCATGCCTGCGTCTATGAGAAGCAGGCTCTGGTGCTTGTGGCCAAGCCCGGTGCCACCGCGGCAGAGGTTGTAGCGCTCTCTCAGGAGCTCATGAAGCGCGTCAAAGAAAAAACTGATATTGATATTGAGGGGGAGGTCGAGTGGGTCAATTGAGGGCTTTCAGGACTACTAATCAGTGAATCCAATACAAAGCCCCATCAATAGTAGTTTTTGATAGACTGTATTACTAGGAGAGTAGCTGTACCCTTAGTGGGAACT
>JAJXVL010000026.1 GCA_021782175.1 bacterium | reverse complement strand
CCCTTAGAAATCTCTACCGTGATGAGCGGTTCGTAGGGGAAGCGCCGCCGGGAGAGCCAGGTCAGGAATCTCATGCTTGCATTATGGCTCATAATCAGATATAGTACAACCTCAAACAAATACCGCTATGTCACAAGATTCTCTGATCCAATTGCGCAACAAAGAGACCGGTGAGGTCTATTTTACGCGCAAGAACAAGAAGAAAGTCGAGCGCAAAATTGAGCTCAAGAAGTACTCAGCCAAGCTCAGGAAGCACGTCACTTTCAAGGAAGCCAAGAAATAAGCCTCTGGTTTCGCCGGCTCAAGGACTCCCGACGGGAGTCCTTTTGCTAAGCGGCTATTTCTCGGCTATACTGGCTTGGTTCTAGGAGACTTCTGAACTTTCACTGGGCGATTAGTTAAGTGGCATAACTGCGGTCTCCAAAACCGCTGTCGGGGGTTCGATTCCCTCATCGCCCGCCATGATCCGTGAGGAGACATATTATGTCTCCGAACGAAGTATCATTGCGTGGTGATGAGGGAATCGAACGCCGGAACGAGCCGAGCCAGCAGGCGAGGCCGTGAGGCGGTGGCTAGCCCGAGCGAGGCTGGACGAGCGAGAGGCGAAGCCGATTCCCTCATCGCCCGCCAGATACTTTTCACAAAAGATAAAGGCGCAGATCCCGAAGGACCTGCGCCAGTGCGCTAGACGAAGAATCAGAAGTCTGACGGCGGATTTCCCCAGCGCGGGAATCCGAACGGCACGGCATCGTTCTCAAGGGAACGCATGATAGATATCCGGGCAGTCACTGCGGTGATGGCCGCAAGGAATACCGGAATAGGCAAGTCATGTTTCCCGAGATGATTTTCAACAAGCTCATTGCCGATGATGTTCCTGGAGAGGGACACCATGGCCATGAGTTTGTCTTTGGCGATCAAGTTCGGCTGGTATGCCGAACCGACGAGTTCCGTACCATCGGTGTCAATCGCGAGGACCGCGAATAACGCCGGGACTTCCTGACTCGATCCGGCCCAACATTTCCAGGCGCCCTGCGGTGAGCAGAGCGTGGTCATATCGAGCCGACCTCGTCGAAACAGATCTTTGAACGCAGCCCGGAAAGAGCTTAGTTCGGCGATCAGTTCTGACGGGGACATCGCGTCAATGTTCTTCGTTACACTATCTACTGGTACTGGTGTTTGCATGACTGAAAATCGGGACTCCTAGTCCCGATGTCCATATACATAAATAGCAGTATTTGACTATATTGTCAAATAATGTTCAAAGATATGAGTCTTTGTCAATAAAAAAGCATAGACAGCGGTCTATGCTTGGAGAGTTCAGATTTGGGCCGTGGTGACCTCGAGCCAAATATCGGCCACGAGGCCTTGAACCAGAAGGGGTGAGAGGTCGTATTCCTCGTTGAGTTGCTCGCACAACTCCATGAAGAAGTCGTTTTCACGAGCCAGGGGGTTCTGACCCTGCCGGTCCATTGATCTGATAGTTAGGCGTAGTCTTTCAACTACGCCAGTGGGCAAGAAAGGAACTGCAATCATTTGCCAACAAGATAGCATTTTGTGCTGATATGTCAAATTGATAGCTCCACTGGTATCGATAAGCTATAATCAAAAAGTCATCCTCACATGTACAAACAAGCCCTCAATCATTTCAAGAAGACCGAGCATACTTTGTATTGTGCCGGTCTGACCTATGACATCGCGGACATTCACCGCTCGCGGGATGTCTTCGCGGCGCTGGTGCGGGCGATCATCAATCAGCAACTCTCTGGCAAGGCGGCGGATACGATCTACGCCCGCTTGGAAGGTTTGCTCCGCGGCCGGAAGCTCTCTCCGGCGGCACTCCTCAATCTCAAGGCTCCGGCTCTGAGGAAGGTTGGCTTGTCAGCGGCCAAGGTGAAAAGTCTGCGTGGTTTGGCTACCGCTGTAGAAGAGGGGCAGATCAATCTCAAGACTTTGCACCAGTTGTCCGACGATGAAGTGATGGAGAAGCTCACGGCTCTCCACGGGATCGGTCCCTGGACGGCGGAGATGATCCTGATGTTTTCCTTGGGCCGGCTGGACACCTTCTCGCGCGGCGATCTGGGTCTGCGCAAGGGCATCATGTATCTCTACGGCTTGAAGAAGTTGCCGAGCGAGAGGCAAATGGCCAAGCTGGAGCGTCTCTGGGCGCCCTACCGCTCCTACGCCGCCCGCATCCTCTGGCGCGTAGCCGACGAAAGGAAGGGGAAGTAAATCTGGTTGCAATTTTGGTCAAGGTGTAGAATGACAGAACATGGCCAATAAAAGAACTATAGAGGAACGTGTTGCTGAATACGATTTTATAAAATCGGAGGCGTTTGCCCTATATGACACATTTACCCCGATTAATTCTGCCGCTATTGGGCAAAAGATATTTTTTACTTCAGAAGGATTTAACCATCTTGTTTATTCTGCGCCGAAGAAAATGAGAGATAAGCGATCTCAAATACTTCGTTTCGACATGCTATCAAAAGCTAGGTTCATCCTTGAAGAATCTACAACTTTTCAAGAATATGATGAAGAAATTATAAACAAAAGAGTGAACCGAAAAGGGCACTGGGTTCTAAAGAATGTTTTGGTCCGTTGTTGGGGTTTTGTGGCGATTGTTCAGAAGTTTAGAGTAAAAGTAGTGGTCACCCAAGAGGGTAATGGAATAATAAAGTTTCTCAGTGTAGCGCCGGCTTGGTTTACAAAACAATATAGAGACATCAAAATTATCGAAACATCCGTCGGAAAGGGTTTGAAAAATGAGGACGATGACGAGGTACTAAAAAACGCCACCGTAGGTGACGCCTTCTAGTGTGCCTGTCTCCGGCTTGGAAATAAGCCAGATAGGTCTGACGACCCGCAGACACACAGATAGCATACATTTATAAATGCTGATAGTCAATGGTTGTTAATATGCTAGTATTAAGGTCACAAAATTATGTACGCCATGAATTTATCTATTTAAAACGGAAGCCATGATGGAAGTATAAATTGTAATCTTTATGAATGAACAAGAAATAGTTAAGGAAATCGTAAACGCAACGGTCGTCGATATTTATAAGGATGCGGCTCAACCATCACTTCGTGTTTTAGGTGAATCATTGGCTCAAGTGGTCTCTCTTTTTGCGAAACCACTTGGTAGAACAGCAGAGATTCTTGAAGGAAATATCTTAAAATACCTTTCTAAACTTGAAGGTATAAGTGAGAGTGATTTAGTACAGCCAAATATAAGAATTATAGTTCCTGTGCTGGAAAAAATGAGATACACAGAAGACGAAGTAGTTGCTAATTATTATGCAGAGATTCTTGCAGCCGCATCCAAAAAAGACACACATGGAAAAATTCTACTCTCATTTATAGAGATATTGAATAGATTAAGTTCGGATGAAATTAGGATTTTAGAATATATCAACTCACCAAAGAATTTTGTAATTATCAATGGTAACCACCTATCCGAAGTGGACAAAACTCAGTTTGGAATTTTAAACAATCATTCCAGGTGGCCATTGGGTACCGCTATTCCGATTATTGATGTAAAAATTGAGTATGAGAAAAAATCAGGTTATTTTATTGCATTAAACAATTTCACTTTATTGTCTGAAAAAGTCAAACTAGAATTTCCATTGAATGTTGAACTCTACGTCGATAACTTAGTTTCTTTAGGTCTTGTTAAAATTCAATTTGGTATAGCTTTTGCTTTTAAAGCAGTTTATGATGAACTGAAGGAACATGTTGTGGTAAAAAGTGTTGAAAAAGAGCTCAAACAGGAAGAAAAGATATCCTTTGTCGAATCACGCTTGGAGCTCACAAATTTATGTTTAAGTCTACTTGCACTTTGTTCAAAGTAGATAGAACGTATTCTGTGCTCATATGGAACCACTTGCTAACAAGATCAGGCCGCAGACTCTGAAGGAGTTCGTGGGACAGACGCACCTGGTGGGGCCGGGGAAGCCTTTGCGCAAGGCAATAGAGGAGAAGCATCTGTTCTCATTCGTGCTCTGGGGCCCACCGGGGACGGGGAAGACGACGATCGCGCGGATATATGCCGCGGCCCTTAATGCGCGCATCTATGAGCTCTCAGCGGTCTCGGCCGGCAAGGAGGACATCCGCAAGATCGTAGAGGAGCCGGATACGCTCATGGAAGATCGACCCAAGGTACTATTCCTCGACGAGATCCATCGCTTCAACAAGGCTCAGCAGGATTATCTCCTGCCGTTTGTGGAGAGTGGCCGATTGACCCTCATCGGTGCCACTACCGAGAATCCCAGCTTCGAAGTCATTCCCGCCCTCTTGTCGCGCTGCCGCGTCTTCACTCTCAAATCATTTGATGAGACCGAACTGCGCGCCATCGTCAAACGCACCAAGATCAAGCTACCCAAGGCCGCCGAGGATTGGCTCATCGCTCTCGCTAATGGTGACGCCCGCATCGCGATCACCGCTATTGAGAACTGCCGCCAGCTTTACGGCACCGTTACCCTCGAGAATCTCAAGAACACCTTCGAGCACGCCTTCATCCGTTTCGACAAGAAGGGTGAGGAGCACTACGACACTATCTCCGCTTTCATCAAGAGTATGCGCGCGGGTGATGCCGATGCCGCTCTGTACTATCTGGCACGAATGGTCGAAGGCGGCGAGGATCCCAAGTTCATCGCCAGGCGCATGGTCATCTTCGCTTCCGAAGATATCGGATTGGCTCAGCCGACCGCGCTCGTTGTTGCCAATGCCGTGTTCCAGGCCGTCGATGTCATCGGCATGCCCGAAGCCGGGATCAATCTGGCTCATGGTGTGGCTTATTTGGCATTAGCCGCGAAAGATAGGACGGCCCATGACGGATACTTCGAGGCTCTAGAAGATGTGAAGAAGACAGGCAATCTGCCGATACCGCTCAAGATCCGTAATGCCCCCACCAAGCTCATGAAGGAGATGGGCTATGGTGCCGGCTATGAGAAGTATGACAAGGGTAGTTTGTTGCCGGAGAAGCTCAAAGGCAAACGGTATCTCAGTTGACTTTTGGCTA
The DNA here is from genome assembly GCA_021782175.1 of bacterium. GTDB lineage: Bacteria > Patescibacteriota > Minisyncoccia > Phycocordibacterales > PALSA-1337 > C7867-002. The sequence continues at coordinate 236 of JAJXVL010000026.1, read as the reverse complement.
TAAACTAGTTATAGTTTGGGCTGCTTTTGTACCAAAAAATTAAACCCGAACCATTTGCACCAGCGAATGGTTCACAAACAAAGGACGTCAGATGAGCTCCAACAGGTTAGCCTTCGAATCCGGCTTGGTTTTTGCCCAGCCGGGATCAGTCACCTTGCGCTATGAGCATCCCATGGTGCTGTGCATCCCGGATGCTTGGGCCAGTGCCCACTCCTATGCCTTGTGGCAGAGGGAGT
>JAJXVL010000025.1 GCA_021782175.1 bacterium | reverse complement strand
CGGTGCGGCGATCAGTTTTTCCAAAGCGGCAATAGTCACCCGAGCATTGTTGAGACGATTCTTGCTGCCAGAGAGATACTTGGCACAAACATCCTTGATACCAGCCAATTCGATGACCATGCGAGCGGCACTACCAGCCACAATACCCGAGCCACGAGCTGGGAAGATCTTGATCTTGGCGCTTCCCCACTTGGCTTCCACGGCATGAGGAATAGTCATGTTGGCTGAGAGCGGTACTTTGATGAGGTGTTTCTTGGCTTCGCGGGTAGCCTTCTCAACGGCCACGGCTGTATCTAGACCCTTGCCCAAACCAACACCAACACGACCCTTGCGATCACCAGCCACTACGGCCACACTGAAGTTCATGCGGCGACCACCGGCGGTCACTCTGGTCACACGGCGAATATCGACGATCTTGGAATCAAACTCTGGTTTGACACGCTCGCGATTGTCACCATTGCGACCTTGGCTGCGCGGACCGCGTGAGCCGGAAGAACCTTGGCCCCGACCACCGCGAAAAGCGGAATCTCGTGTGCGACGACCCGGGGTGACTTTGCCGCCTTGACTGGCGGCTGGTGTTGCCGGAACAGCGGCAGCCATGACCGGCACTGTTTGATTATTTTGTTTTGTATCTTTGTTATCCATGATAGATATTTAAAAATTCAGACCTCCCTCGCGAGCCGCGTCAGCCACGATTTTGATCTTACCGCCATAAATATAACCATTGCGATCGAAGACGACCTTGGTCACCTTGGCGGCCTTGCCACGCTCGGCAATCAGCTGACCAACTTGCTTGGCTTGTTCGGTCGGCTTGCCACCCTTCACTCCGCGAGAATCGGCCGAGGCTAGCGTGTGACCCTGAACATCGTCCACGAGCTGAGCATAGATATAGCGGTGTGACTTGAAAATCGTCAAACGCGGGCGTTCAGCCGTACCGGAGATCTTGGCGCGGACACGAGCTCGGCGACGAATGAAATTTTGTTGTTTTTTCTGGTTAGTTTTCATGGCTTTTTAGGCGGCTTTCTTGCCCTGCTTGCGGCGGATGACTTCATCGGCATAGCGTACACCCTTGCCGAGATAAGGCTCCGGCTTCTTCAGGGCGCGCACCTCGGCGGCAAATTGTCCAACCATTTCGCGATCAATGCCGCTGATAACAATATTGTTCTTTTCAGTCACTACCTTGAGACCGGTCGGAATCGGCTTGTTGATCGGATGAGAAAAACCCAAAGCCAGAGCCAATGTCTGACCTTTGACATCAGCCTTGAAGCCGATACCCTCAATAATAAGCTTCTTCTCATAGAGCTTATTGACACCGTTCATCATATTACGCAGGTGGGCGGCATAAGTGCCGAGCAAAGCCTTGGTTTCCAGAGAAACGTGTGTAGCCGAGAGCGCTACGGCGCCATCAGCCACTGTCACAATGATCTGTGGACGCAGCTGTTTGGTCAACGTACCGAGCGGACCCTTGACTGTCAAAAGACCACCGGCATAAGTAACTTCGGTCTTGGGCAAAATGGCAATTGGTTTTTTGGCTAGTCGTGACATGTGAGTTGAATATTGATATGACTGGGCATTTCTACCAGATTTTGAATAGCACCTCCCCGCCGACCTTTTGCTTCTTGGCCTCACCGTCAGTCAGGACTCCTTTGGGGGTAGAGAGGAAGGTGTTGCCATAACCACTGCGGTAAACACGGATATCCGTAGCCTTGAGGTAAACACGGCGTGAAGGCTTGGACACACGCTCGGCACCGTGAATGCGGGCGCCGACCCCGGCAGGATAGAGCAAGGAAACCTCAATAGTCTTGGTCGGGATCTGACCCTTGACCTCGACGGTACCGACATAGCCGGCACGTTTGAGCACATAAGCTACAGCCTCTACGAACTTGGAGTACGGTGAAGTAACGACTTGCTGCTTGGCGGCAGAAGCATTTTTGAGGCGAATGATGAAGTCTGAGATTGGATCGGTAACCATGTTGATATGAAAATTACCAGGAAGATTTCTTGATACCCGGAATCATGCCTTCGTTGGCGAATTCACGGAAACAAATACGGCACAAGTCGAAATCCCTCATATAGCCGTGCTTGCGACCACAACGGAAGCAACGTCGAACCACACGCGATTGGAATTTCGGTGTGCGCTTGGATCTGACGATGACTGAAGTCTTGGCCATAATTAATTAATGATTGCTACTGTTTACGAAACAAACTTGCAAAAGAAATTTGATTGGTTAGCTAACCCGGCTGGGTGTCGCTTCCAATCACTGGTCTTCGAGAGTTGAAACTGAACTCTAACCCGCGAAGATAACCTGAGCCTAACAGAACATAACCAAACGGTCAAGAGACCAAGGAGCTATACCTCCCTCTCGACTACTTGGCGGCTTCCTCGCGCTTCAGGGGCAAGCCCAGATGCTCCAGGAAGGCCAAGGTGGTGCGTTTGTCACCGGAGCCGGTCACCAAGGTGATCGACATACCGAAAACGTCCTTGAGGTCTTCGTCGGCGGTTTCAGGGAAAATAGTGTGTTCCTTGATACCGATGGTGTAGTTGCCCATATCATCAACGGCAGTGCGAGACAGACCGCGGAAGTCCTTGGTGCGAGGCAGGGCGATATGGATCAGACGATCCAAGAATTCATTCATGCGCGGGCCGCGCAAAGTGATCTGATAACCGACCGGATCACCTTCGCGAGTCTTGAAAGAAGCGATGGCCTTCTTGGTCACGCGAACGGCCGGCTTCTGACCGGTGATCTTGGCCAAACGATCGGCAATAAGCTCGACCTTCTTCTTGTCCTTGACCGAGCCGAAGCCGCTAGAAACCACAATCTTGCGTAGCTTAGGAGCTTGCATGGCATTTTCCAAGCCCAGAGTTTGTTTCAAGGCCTTGAAAGATTCGCGATTGAGCTCAGCGGTAGTTTTGTAAGTAGTAGTCATGATAATCAACAGAAATTATTTGGCGTCAGCCTTACGCACTTTGGAAACATGGACGGGCATCGGACGCTCCACCAGCTGGCCTTTTTGACCTTGAACCTTGGCACGCTCATGCTTCTTGACCACATTGATCCCCTCGAGCAGGATCTGATCCTTGGCCGGCATAGCCTTCAAAACCTTGGCGGTCTTGCCCTTGTCATCACCCGAAAGCACGATTACATTGTCTCCTTTTTTGATATGCATGGTAGTGAAGTCTATGATTTCATTAGACAATTTCGGCCGCTCGAGAAGCAATGGTCTTGAAGCCAGCTTCCTGAATCTCGCGCGGAATCGGACCGAAGATGCGACCAGCCAAAGGTTCTTTCTTGTCCTTTTCGATAATCACTACGGCATTCTCATCGAAGCGCACATAGGAGCCGTCTTTGCGGCGAGTGGCCTTGGTCTGGCGAACGACGACGGCATGGAGCACGTCCTTCTTCTTGACCGACTTGCGCGGCTCGGCCTTCTGAACGGACAAGACCACCACTTCACCGAGCTCAGCATAGCGCTTCTTGGAAGAACCGAGCACCTTGAAGATACGGCCGATCTTGGCTCCGGAATTATCAGCGATTTTGACGATGGTGCGTGGTTGGATCATGGCAGTGTGATGATGATTGAAACTTTAGGCAACAACCTTGAAAGATTTACTCTTGGAAATAGGTCGGCAAGCCACGATCGTGACGGTCTCCCCTTCTTTCTTGGTATTGCCTGGGTCATGAGCAGCGATCTTGGTGCGACGGGTCATGAACTTGCCATACTTGGCATGTTTGACATAGCGTTCGACTGATACGACCGTCGTGTCTTTCATTTTGCTAGAAATGACCCGGCCCGTGAAAGTCTGCGGGCGAACTGAGGATTCTGTCTGGTTGGTTTTGACGGTGGTGGTCATGTGATTGGTGATACTACTGGAACTTGATGATTTTGTCTATGTTTAGGCAGCCTTGAGAGCGTTCAGGGCGGTAAGCAAACGAGCAATCTCGCGTCGGATCATCCGACCTTCACGGACATTCTTGGTTTTGGCGCCGGCACCACCGAAACGGAAGAGACGCAGAGCTTCACGCTTTTCGGCCAAGGCCTTGACCAGGTCAGCTTGAGTCTTATTGGCAACAGCTTTGGTTTTCATGATAAATAAAAATAAAAAATGACAATCGACTAAGTGCGGCTAATTACCTTGGTCTTGAGGGGCAGCTTGGTACCGGCCTTGCGCAAAGCTTCGGCCGCCACAGCTGGTTCGACACCATCAATCTCGAAAACGATACGGCCAGGCTTGACCTCGGCGATGAAACCGACCGGATCACCCTTACCCTTACCCATCTTGACTTCGGCTGGCTTCTGCGTGAATGGATGATCCGGAAAAACACGGATCCAAACCTTGCCCGTCTTGCCAGCATGGTGCATGGTTACCTTGCGAGCGGCTTCGATCTGGTTGGAAGTGATACGCGCATAAGAGAGAGCTTTGAGACCGTAGGAACCAAAAGCCAGGGTCACGCCACGAGTATCAGCGTGAACGGCCTCCTTGACCGGATGCTGTCTCATAGTGAACCACTTGCGATGTTTGACTTTCTTGGGGAAAAGCATGGTAGTAGATTAGGAATGGTTAGCCTCTTTCTGATTCTGGTCTTTCTTGAAGATATCTCCCTTGTAGATCCAGACCTTGATACCGATGTCACCGTAGGTCATGTGGGCCTTTTCGCGGGCAAACTCCACATCAGCACGAAGCGTCTGGAGCGGTACCCGGCCACGCTTCATCTCTTCAGAACGAGCGATCTCGGCACCACCCAAGCGACCACCGAGATAGATGCGGACACCTTTGACTTCTTTGTTGGCCATGACCTTCTCAATGGTCTGCTTCATGACGCGGCGGAAAGGCAAACGCTTCTCGAGAGATTCAGCGATCATCAGGCCGACAATGGCCGCATTGGACTCAGGCAAACGGATTTCCTCAATATCCAATTTGAGCTCCTGGCCGCCCAGGTCAATCTTATTCTTGGCTAGCAAAGCCATTATTTTGGCGCGTAGTTTGGTTACACCGTCACCGGACTTGCCGATCAACATACCCGGACGAGAGGTCTTGATGATGATACGGACAACCTTCTGATTGCGCTCGATTTCAATGCCGCCCAGGAAATACTGGCGCAGTTCCTTGACCAGGAACTCGCGAATGATGAGGTCGGCCTTGAGAGCCGAGCGATAGGATTTGTCAGAGGCAAACCAGCGGCTACGCCAGTCGCGAATGATACCTAGTCTATGTGCGTATGGATGGACAGTGTGTGACATGTTATTTCTTGGTCTTCGAGGTTAGAGGGGCCAAAACCAGCTTGATATGGCTAGTGCGCTTCTTGATCGGG
>JAJXVL010000024.1 GCA_021782175.1 bacterium | reverse complement strand
CGAGTGCCAATCACCCGACAGCTTCTCACCAGCCGTTCAAAATGGCTCTGGGCGAATTGCTCAAAAAGACCGCCCCCACCGCTGCGGCTAGTGTCACTCCCGAGAAAAGCCAGCCAGCAGTCAAGACCGAAAGCCAGCCGCCCAAGCCGGAGATCAAGCCGGTACCGCTCTCGACCTTGGCACAGCCGCCAGTCAATCATCCGAATCAACAAAATCCGAGACATGATAGCAAGACGCCGACGCCGGGCAATGTGAGCGCGCTCAAGGCGGCCTTGGATGCGGCCATGAAAGGAAAAATAGCCGCGCCAGTCGCAAAGACCCCGCCTCAAGAAGCACCTCAAGCCGCGCTCAGTTCCGTACCTAGTCCGGAAAAGAAAGAGTCCGAAAAGAAAGACACCAAAATGTCACCGCGAGAAGTGCCGGAAGATGTCCTGAAGAAGGTATTGAAAATGGAGTGAAGGTGTGGAAGTATCAAGCCATGAACCCCTCTACGACTACCCAGCCGCCACGCCGCATTCTCATCTTTTCTTTTGCTTATTACCCGCGTTTCGTAGGCGGGGCTGAAGTAGCCATCAAGGAAATCACCGATCGCATCGATCCGTCGAAAATGGCTTTTGATCTGGTCACCCTGCGTTTGGATCGCAACTTGCCGGCCGTGGAAAAGGTCGGTAATGTCACTGTCTACCGCGTAGGCTTATCGACCAAACGCTCTCCCAAGGTCTCGCCAGATTCCTTGCCTTGGTATCTGCATCTCAACAAATATTTTTTCCTCTGGACGGGCTGGCGCCGTGCCGCGGCGCTCCATCGGGCCAATCATTATGACGCCATTTGGTCGCTGATGGCCTCATACAGCTCGTTTGCCGCGATCATCTTCAAACTGACTCACCCAACAGTGCCTTTCGTTTTCACTTTGCAGGACGGAGATCCGATCCCATACATTGAACATCGCGCCCGACCACTCTGGCCCCTTTTCCGGCGGATGTTTACAAAGGCTGATCATGTTCAAGCTATCTCCAAATATCTGGCTGATTGGGCTCGACAGATGGGCGCCACTTGTCCGGTGACAGTCATCCCGAATGCGGTTGATTATGAGCTCTTCACGGCCGCGCCGAGCCCGGCCGAGAGCCGCGCTATCCGTGCCAAGCTGACCAAGGGGCCGGATGATGTCTTCCTGGTGACGACTTCGCGTTTGGTTGTCAAAAATGCCATCGGTGATGTCATTGAGGCCATGAAATATCTGCCGGCTAATATCAAATTCCTGGTCCTCGGCCAGGGTTACCAGCTGGATGAACTCAAGAAGTTATCTCTGCGCCTCGGTCTCAACTATACCGATGAGCCGCCGTGGAACCCGGGCAATCGCGTGCATTTCTTGGGTTATGTACCGCATCGGGAAATGCCACCCTATCTCCATGTTTCTGATATTTTCATCCGACCGTCGCGCTCGGAAGGTCTGGGCAATTCCTTCCTCGAGGCTATGGCGGCCGGTGTGCCGGTTATCGCCACGCCGGTGGGCGGCATTCCGGATTTCCTCATTGAGGGCGAGACCGGACTTTTTTGCGAAATCGGCAATCCTCGTTCCATTGCTCAGAAGGTGGAGAAGTTGCTCAAGGATCGTGAAGCTCGCAGTTATCTAATCAGTCGCGCTCGGACGATGGTTCGTGAACGCTACCGCTGGGAAGGGGTGGCGGGGGAGATGCGGGAGATTTTTGAGACGGTGCAAACGCATTAGACAGTATTCTTCCTTGGTCCAAAAGAAAAACCGCCTTTTGGCGGTTTTTCCCTGTGTCTTAGTTTGAGACATTTGCAAATAAATTTGCAAAATCAGAATCGGTGTATTGATATGTTATCAAGAAAAAGTTTTTTGTCAATCAAAGCCGCCAAGGGGAATTGAACCCCTAAAGGCACAGAGTACCGATTCTGACCTTGTCCCAGACTGGCGGCATATTTGTCGATCAAATTTATTTTATGATTTATGTTCTCAATTTTTCTTCAAGAAAAGCTAAATTTTTAATGCAGCACCAATCAGATTTTCATCCACTCAAAGTGTGCTAGACTACGCTCATGCGTATCCTTATTGCCTCCGGCATATACCCGCCAGATATCGGTGGTCCGGCTCAATACGCCCGTAATCTCTACGAGACCTGGAAGGCCGAAGGCCATGATGTCAAAGTAGCGGCCTACCGCTGGGAGCGTGCCGCGCCGCCGGGTTTGCGCCACCTCCTTTATCTCACCAAAATCTGGCGCAAGGGCTGGAATGCCGATCTCGTCCTGGTTCTCGATACTTGGTCGGCGGCCGTGCCGACGATGTGGGCTTGCCAGCTCATGGGCAAGAAGTACCTCATCCGCACGGGCGGTGATTTCCTCTGGGAACAATATGTGGAGCGAACGGGGGACTTGGTCCTCTTCAAAGATTTCTACCAGACCCGACTCAGCAAACTGACGCGCAAAGAGCGTCTGATCCATGCTTGGGGTGGCGCCGCTTTGAGACGGGCGGCGATGGTTATTTTCAGCACGGCTTGGCAGAGAGATATTTTTGTCCCGGCCTATGGTCTGGATCAAGCCAAGACAACCCTAATCGAGAACTTTTGTGGTGATCGTTTGTCAGCTATGCCACCAGACAATCGCTCTTTTGTGGCGGCCACGCGCGTACTCAAATGGAAGAATCATGATCGCTTGAAGCGAGCCTTTGAGCTGGCCCAGGAGAAACTAGCGTCGCTCGGACGCGAAACAGTCGAGCTCGATACCGGCAAAGCCGTCTACGACAGCTTCGTGGAGAAAATCCGCCACTCCTACGCGGTCATCCTGGTCTCGCTCGGTGATATTAGCCCGAATATGATCCTAGATGCTATTCGCGCCGGCGTACCATTCATTGTGACGCGCGAAACGGGCATCGCTGAACGGATCAAGGAATGCGCTATTTTCGTGGATCCGGAGAACGAGGCAGAGATCGCGGAGAAGATTGTCTGGCTGGCAGATCCGGCCAACCGCGCCGCTCAAGCGGCCAAGGTACAAGCCTTCACCTTCAAGCATAGCTGGTCGGAGATTGGCGCCGAAATCATCGCTGTATGGAAAAAGACCCAGAAATAAAAAAGGCCGCATCACCGATGACCCCGGCTGCCGAGAAGCCGCGCCGCCTGCTGATGTTCTCTACGGACACGAAACTTTTCGAGGAGGGTAGCGCAGTACGCGAACGCCAGCTGGCATATGCCAAATCTTTCGATGAAGTACACATCGTGGTTTTTTGCGGACGTGGCTATACGGCGCAATCCCTGAATCCCAAGGTTTATATTTACCCGACGAATTCGCGTTGCAAGTTGCGCCGGCCTTTCCAGGCCATAACGCTCGGACATTTCATTGTCGAAGGAAGGGGAATCACAGAGATTACCTGCCAGGATCCCTTCCTGACGGGCTTGGCGGGAGTAGCGCTCAAGAAGCATTTTGGTTTGCCGCTAGAGCTCCAAGTGCATACGGACATCGGCAGTCCCCACTACGCCACGACCTTGGGTCGCAAAATCCGCAAGACGCGCGCGCTGACGCATTTGCCGCAAGCAGACACGATCCGCGTGGTCTCGGCACGGATCAAGGACTACCTGATGACGACCGTGGGTATTCCGGCTGAGCGTATCCGCATCCAGCCGATCGCGGTCGATACGGAGCGGATCAAGACGGCGCCCATCATGGCTGATCTGCATCAGCAATACCCGCAGTTCGAATCAATCGTGCTGATGGCCTCGCGGCTCGAGCCGGAGAAGAATGTCTCCCTAGGTTTGCGGGCTTTTGCCGAGGTTGTCTCGACGCATCCCAAGGCTGGTCTCGTTATCGTGGGCAGTGGTTCCGAAGTCACCAAGCTGCAGCGTCTCGCTCGCAAGATGGGTCTCGAGCATCAGGTAGTCTTCGAACCTTGGGCCGATCAAGCCACTCTCTTTTCCTATTACAAGACCGCTGACCTTTTCCTCAATACTTCACTTTTCGAGGGCTACGGCCTGACCCTCGTCGAAGCTCACGCCGCCGGCTGTCCCATCATCTCCACCGACGTCGGCGTGGCCAGGGAAGTCGGGGCGATTGTGGCTGAGGATGAAATCTCTTTGTCAGATCGACTGATAGATCAGTTAAAATCTCTCAAATCATGAAAATCCTCGTTATTACACAAGCGCTTGATACGGAAGATTCAGTTCTAAGTGCCTATCATAGATTGGTCTCTGAAATTGCTCGTAACTTTGATTTTGTTACGGCTATTTGTCTCAAGAAAGGTCAAAATAACCTGCCGGCTAATACAAAGATCTTGTCTTTGGGCAAAGAAGAGGGTGGTGGGTGGATGGTGGCGCACATCAGATACCTTTGGCGTTTTTACAAATACATTTTTTCTGCGGAGTATGACACGGTGTTCGTGCATATGAACCAAGAGTACATTCTTCTCGGCGGTCTTTTGTGGAAAATAATGGGGAAGAGAGTATACATGTGGCGTAATCATCATGCTGGCTCATTCCTGACCGATGTCGCGGCCGCTTTTTGCACCAAAGTCTTTTGTACTTCAAAGTTTTCCTACACGGCAAAATACAAGAAGACAGTTTTGATGCCGGTAGGTATTGATACCGATATGTTCAAGAAAAATGACTTATCTAGAGCTGCCAAAAAGCCGCATTCTGTACTTTTTCTGGCGCGTATTGCCCCAGTGAAAAAGCCGCACTTGTTGCTAGAGGCTCTCGGTCTGCTGGCCCAGAAGGGTTTGTCCTTCACAGCTTCGTTTTATGGAGATGCGCTACCAAAGGATATTGATTATTTAAAAGGTCTCAAAGAAAAAGCCAAAGCCCTTAATCTGGATAAACAGGTGACATTTTGCGGCGGAGTGCCAAACGATCAGACCCCCGATGTCTATAGTACCCATGAAGTGTTCGTGAACCTTTCTTCTAGCGGCATGTATGACAAAACTATTTTTGAAGCCATGGCCTGCGAGACATTATCTTTAGCTTCAAATAAAAATTTGCACGGACTAGTACCGGAGATGTTTATTTTTGAGGAAGGGAACGCGGTTGACTTGAGTCAGAAGCTGGAAAAACTGCTGGCTCTGTCTTCCGAGGAAAAAGAAAGCTATGGCAGGCAGTTGCGCCAAATAGTGATTGATAAGCATTCTCTCCGAGGTTTAGGTTTGAAGTTAGCTGAAGAATTATGTCAAGTCAAATAAAATTTTTATTATGGAAATAATCTACATCGCCAATATCCGCCTGCCTACGGAAAAGGCCCACGGTCACCAGATCATGGAGACTTGTCAGGCTATCGCGGCCGCGGGCGCGCATGTGGAGTTGTGGGTGCCGTGGCGGCGCAATCCGCTCCGTGGTGACCCTTTTGCTTTCTACAATGTCTCACGGAATTTCACGGTTCGACGTTTGCCGGCTATCGACCTAGTCTGGCTCGGTTGGGCGGAGAGACTAGCTTTCATGCTGGAGACCGTTAGTTTCACTCTGAGCACAAGATTGCGGCTCTGGTTTGTGCCGCGGACAGCTAT
>JAJXVL010000023.1 GCA_021782175.1 bacterium | reverse complement strand
TGCGCTGCTTCAGATTGCGCGCCACGGCGTTCTCGTAGCCGGCATAAGTATGGATGGCGTACCAATTGCGCTCGCCAGTGATTTGTTGTTTGGCCATAGGCTTGAAAAATTATTTAACGGAAAATTTAGTGGAAGAAAAGGGTCAGCAACTTGGAAAAAACAAAGTCGGAAACACCGAGCAGGATGGCGGTACCGATCGAAATAACGATAACCTCGACGGTAAAGACGATGGTCTGTTGCCTAGTCGGCCAGTTGACGTGGCTCATTTCAGCCTGAGTATCCTTGATGTATTGATTGATTCCCATAGTTTTGGAGTATTAAAAAACCCCTGCGGGGCCTTACAAACAATATAATACACCCGTTTGGCGCTGTCGTCAACACGACATTATTGAAGACCCCGCTTAACAATCAACCAACAAAAAAACCCGCACTTTTTGGTCGCGGGTTTTTTGGTCGAAATTTGAGTGATTACAAACTACTCGATCTCGTAAGTAATCGAGACATTGTCAGTCACCTTCTGTTCACCGGTCGGTACTTGCGGGGCCATTACTGCCTTGGACGACATAACGTCAGACACACCCATACCGTAGACCATCGGCCGCGGATACGAACCGTTGTTCTCCGAGAAGCTCATGATCGGACCGAGCTCGACGCCGAGCTGTTTGGCCAATTCCTCAGCCTTGGTTTTGGCATCATCGATAGCCTTGGCTCGGGCCTCGGCCTGGACAGCCGTCGGATCATCCACCGAGAAAGTCAGACCATTCACGCTTTCGACATTCAAGGAACCAATGGCGGCAAAGAGCGTGCCGGCCTGACTCAGATCACGAACCTTGACCTGAACAGTTTCCGAGACATCATAACCGGTCAAAACCTGGCGACCAGGCGGACAATAGGTCGTGCCGCTAACAGTGGCCGAAGCCGGGCAAACCGCGTTCTGATATTCATAATGCGGATTGATGTTATAAGCCTGGGTCGAGATATCCTTGTCAGCCACGCCGCCGTCGCGGACGGCTTTGAGAGCGGCATTAAGCTTCGTGGTTGCGGCCGTCTGAGCATCAGCCACGGTCTTGGCAGTTTCGGTCACCGTGAAGGTGAAGGTGGCCACATCTGGCGCCGCAAAGGCGTCGCCGGTGCCGTCAACCGTGATCGTATTGGTCTGGTTGGGGTTGGCGCCGACATAGCCAATAGCCTTGATCTCTTTGACAATGAAGACCAGGGCCAAAATCGTCAGAGCGGCCAGGAAGGCCATAGCCGTCTGCCAAAATTTCGAGGGGGTTTGCATGATATTGATTAGTTTAGCTTGATAATTTGATAATAATGTATAATTGACTCGTTAGTATTCTATCGCCAAAGTTAACAGCTGACAATCAACGTGAAAAAGTCACTTTCACCAAAAAACCATCTACTCAGAGCCTTCACCTTGATCGAGCTTCTGGTCGTCATCTCCATCATTGGTGTTTTGGCTTCAGTAATCCTGGTCTCATTGAATAGTGCGCGCGGCAAGGCCAACGATACCTCAATCATCGAAACAGCCATCTCGATGATGCGCATGGCTCAGGCTGATTCCCTGTCGACCCAGAACTATTCGGCTCACTATGCGACGCTCTGGCCAGGGACGGCTAGCACTTGCAATAGTTACTACTCTGGCACCTCGAACCAAGCGGCCTTGATCGCGGCCTGCCAGAAGATTGCCAATATCGAAAACGGCGCGGACGGTGGTTACATCTTCTGGGAAAGCTCCTGGGGAGCGCCGACTTACCCCCGGCTTTCGCTCATGGTCTGGTTGCCTTATAAGGGAATCTTTTATTGCATCGGCAGTAATAACGCCTCCTCCCAGAGCGAACAGTGCAATGCGGGAACCTGCCCTGACAATTGGAATCAACCTGGTTGCGCGGGTGATACTACAGCCAATGGTAGTTAGGAGACATGTCCGATGTGCGTCGGCTGCGAAAGGTCTCATCACCCCAATGCTTCCGGGGCTTATAGGACGGTAGTTCTACCCGAGGAGACTTCAATGTTCGGTCGAAAGGACCCCACGAGCGCGACTGGCGCGAGTGCAGAGGGATTTTCCAGCAGGAAAATCCCGTGTCCTGGAGACCGAATTTTGAAGTCTCCTGAGTGGCTAACATGTCGGAGCAAGGATCATGTGTGGGGAGGAAGGGTTGTTCAGTCATTACATTTTCGACTGTGTTAAAATTGAATTCATGAAAAAGTCTGGCACTCGGGCCTTCACCCTGATCGAGCTTCTGGTCGTCATCTCTATCATCGGTCTTCTGGCTTCGATTGTATTGGTGTCTCTGAATAGTGCCAGAGACAAAGCTCGGATTGCTGCGGATCAGGAGTTCAACACTACCCTCTACCACGCCCAAGGTGACGCTTTGGTTGGCATGTGGGATTTCAGTGACTGTAATGGCACCACGGTTTCTGATAGTTCCGGCAACGGTTACAACGGTACTATCTCCGGTTCACCTCTACCGACCTGGTCCACAGACACGCCCTCGGGTAGCGGCTGTTCCCTGTACTTCAACGGCGGCAGCGGCCAAGTCAATGGCCCAGCCAATCTCACAAGTTTAGCTAATAGTTCCCTGACTATTTCAGCTTGGGCCAAGAGGACAACCACAGGCCAAAGTAATTTTATTTTGGGTATAGGCAACTCCTTTGTTACTAATAATTATTTGCACTTTGGTTTCAGAAACAACGATCTTTTTACTTGTGATTTTTATAATGTAACCCTGAACTCGCCGCAAAATGTCACTGATAGCAATTGGCATCTCTGGACCTGTACTTATGATGCGAGCACTCAGAAAAGAGCTCTCTACGAAGATGGCAAGGTTATTGCTTCAGACAGTCAACTGCCTTTTGCCGGCACCGGACAAGTAATTATTGGCAATTTACTTGGCGGCACTTATGCCTTTGATGGCAATATTGGCTCAGTAAGGATATACAGCAGTGCCATCACAGCCGCTCAAATCAAAAATATTTATGCGGAGGAAGCGCCACACTACAAGCTAGCCGAACGCTAATAAGCCTTCCTGATCAGGTCAGCCAAATTTTCGAAAAGGGCCAGGACCGTCATTGGCCCAACGCCGCCGGGTACTGGTGAAATCGCCGAAGCTACCGTGCTAGCCGAATCGAAATCCACATCACCGACCAGTCGCCGACCGACTTCTTCCTCGAGTTTTTGTCCTTGAACCGTGTTGATGCCCACATCCACGACGACCGCTCCTGATTTGAGATGCTTGGCACTGACAAGCCCCGGCCGTCCCGCGGCGACAATCACAATATCGGCTTGTTTGGTTTCCGCCGCCAAGTCTGGTGTCTTGCTATGACAAACAATAACCGTGGCGTTCTCATTCAGGGCCCAAGCCGCGAGTGGCTTCCCCACTAGCATTGAACGGCCAACAATAGCCACCTTACGGCCAAAAATATCGATCCGATAATGCGACAGAAGTTCACGAACACCACGAGTAGTGGCTGGATAGAGAGCCGCGGGATGACCGGAGAGCCAGCGTTTGACATTGGCAGCCGAGAGACCGTCAGCGTCCTTGGTCGGATCAATCGCTTCAATCACAGTCTCCTGATCCAGCGACAAAGGCAAAGGCAGCTGAACAATGATGCCGTGCACATCGCTCGCCTTGTTGTTCTCGGCAATGACACTCAGAAGTTCTGCCTGCGTTATGCTTTCTGGCAGATGAATATGTCTCACGGTCACACCAACTTTGGCCGCAAAAGTACTCTTGGCTCTGATGAAAGCCGTCGAATCAGGCCGATCGCCGACTTGGATAATGGTCATGACTGGCGGCTTGGCCAAGCCGCCAAAAAACTCCTTCAGAGCTGGCAGTCTGGCTTCGCGCACCACGCGACCATCTAGAATAATGTGACTCATGGACATAAGATAACACACTTTGACGCACTCAGGAGTACGGTGTAGGATATTTTTGAATTTGTACCAAACAATCAACTGAAATCGAAAAAATGGAGGACGGCCATGAGTATCGCTTCACAGGAAATGTCTGGGATGCCCGCGGAAAAGTGGCCTTTCGGCTACTTCTTCCTTTTAGAAAAAACTGATATGGGGGAGAAACGCCAGCCTGCCCTAAAAGGCGAGATGATGCTCCGTAAAGGTACGGATCAGGCCACTATCAACTTCCAGTTCAGGGAACTTAGGACAGACAAACGCACTTACAGTCTATTCCTCTTCCGGGATGAGGCTTTGCAAGAACCAATCTGTTTCAGCGTGGTCAACTACCACGATAATAATGGGATGAACTTGGAACATCGCACATCTTTGGCTGATCCTGAAAAGCGAGGATATATCCATGACATGGTCATAAAGGCCCTACATGTACCAATCTTTGAATATATCATTGCTGAAATGGAACCCTTCAAGAAGGAAAGAGGGGGGTCGTTCTGGGGCATCCCCTTCAAACAAAAAGATGTCGACAATATTGAAAAAAGATCAACGCGAGATCTCCTGGAGATCATCACGGACATCCGGATATTGCTCCGACATTGAATCGGTTTCGGAATGAGGATCGTTCGAAAGTTTTCTAGCGCGGCCAATCGGCGGCGCTTTTTTATTCTGCTTTCGGTCGGTCTGGATTATTTGGCCGACCAACGGGCAAAGATACCACAAGGCAACAGCCTCGGACTGTCTTTCTCGGCCAGCGTCAGTTCCCCGATTTCCAAATGACCGCCAAACTGGTCCTGAAGCGGACGCAGCATATTTTCGTAAGCGACGGCTGAGTAACCGGCGGCATAACCATTGATCAGGAAGAAGAGCGGTTCAGGTTTGAGCAGTTTCTGACAACTATTGATGAGCGGCAGGAGATCTTCCTCAATTTTCCAAAGTTCCTTGTCCGGACCATGGCCAAAAGCCGGCGGGTCCATGATGATGCCGTCATAGTGCCGACCCCGTCGGATTTCCCTCTCCACAAAGATTCGAGCATCCTCAATAATCCAGCGGATCGGCTTTTCCGCGAGGCCGGAGAGAGCGGCGTTTTCGCGAGCCCAGGTCACGGCCGCGCGCGAACCATCGATATGGACCACTTTGGCGCCAGCTGCCGCGCAAGCCAGCGAGGCGCCGCCGGTATAACCGAAGAGATTCAGAACCTCGACCTCGCCATGACCGGCGATTTTTTGACGCAGCCAATCCCAGTTGGCGGCCTGCTCCGGGAAAAGACCCGTGTGCTTGAAAGCCGACGGTTTGATGAGCATACGCAGGCCGCCAAAATCAATCGGCCACTCCGGTGGCACCTGGCCACGGAAAGTCCATTCGGCCTTGTCGCTATCGCGAGTGAAGTAGGCATCGGCTTTTTTCCAGACAGCGGCTGTTTGGCGTTTGGCCCACAGAGCCTGCGGGTCCGGCCGGGCGAGCAGATACTGGCCGTAGCGTTCGAGCTTCTCGCCTTCGCCGGAGTCGATCAGTTCGTAATCGACACCACCATCAGTCGAGAGAATATCAATTTTCTTGCTCATGATTTTGGGAGGTGTGCTTGTGCAGCATCCAGAGGGCCAGGAGAGAA
>JAJXVL010000004.1 GCA_021782175.1 bacterium | reverse complement strand
TTTGCGCCGCAAAGCTACCACGGATGACACTTTGAAGTCATTTCGCAAGTTGGTAGCCGCCAAGAAGCAGGCCGAAGCCACCAAGGCTCTGCCGGCTCTCTTCAAAGCTCTCGACAAGGCGGCCAAGACCGGCTACATCAAGGCCAACGCCGCGGCCCGTCTCAAGTCCCGTGCGGCGACCGCGCTCAAAAAGCTGTCTCAATAGGAGACAAGTAAACTCTAGACTCTCGTCTGGAGAGGCCAGTGCGTATCCAGCGGCCGGTAAATATGTTACTGTAGTCTCGTTCGCATTTTTTTGTTCAAGCCCTCGTCGTTCAACGGATAGGACGCAGGATTGCGGATCCTGTAATGGAGGTTCGATTCCTCCCGGGGGCACCAATAAGTTTTCGATTGGAAGCGAGTTCTAGAAACCCAACCATTCCAGGACACCTTTCAGGAAAGGTTCACGGTGTTCGGTCTCGGCAATGTACTTGAGCATGATTTCTCGAATCTCCTCGGGATCAACTTCGTCTACATAGAAGACGATGAGTGGCATGAAAAGTTTGCGTGATTTGATGATCAAACGCGGAGGATTGATGTCGTGGGGGATCCAGAAGGAATCTAGAGAAAGGAAAGGGTAGAGTTTGTCCTTCATGACGAGACCGCGATCATTGATCTCGTGGTAGACGATTTCTGGCGGTTGTGAAGCGTGCAGGACCAGAGCCAGAGCCGCTACGACGATGAAAATACCCGTGAGAATCTCTCCGAACATGAACGACACGGCCGCCAGGGCCAGAGTGACGATACCTACACCCCAATACCAATCAGAGTTTTTCTCCGTGTAGAGATGGGTGGGTGCTTGCCAGGAAATCAATGCTTCGGTAGCCATGGCATGATTATAACATTGAAGGTCCGAGAGTTGAGCAACCTTGTGTGAATAGCGTGATATAATTTGGCCATGTTGGATTTGCTCAGGAGTCTCACCATCCGTAAGGCCAAGGCTAAAGATCTAAGAAATATTTTGACGAAAGAGAACTTCGTCTTTGGATCGAATGATGTCCAAACTTTGCTGGAAGGAAATCAGAAAGGCGTTCGATACGGGAATATCGTTTTGATCAGAAGAGAAGCCGGTCAGGAAATAAAAAGATTTTTCAAGGTGATGCTTGATGGAAAATTACGGACCTTCAAACTTTTTCGAAGACAGGTGGAGGTTTCAAGAGTTTTGCACAAATATGGCAAGTTACCTTACCTGACCATACAAGTGCGCGGATATTCTCTGATATCACCGGTTCCTTATGGAATATTTGAAACAAGGGAAAGTGGAGATGGTTTCGGATTCATGCATGACCGGCCGGAATATTATCGAGGACTTTCCGAAATAGACATCGAAAATATCGTGCAGAGCATTTATGCTTTCCATAAAGCCGGAGATGATATTTACGCGGAAATTCGTCCTTATGTCCGAGAATCTTCTGCCAGCTTGAGTCTATACGAGAAGGAAATTTTGAAAAACCTTCACAAAAAAATCACTTACCAATCGCCATTGGGTGTCATGGTCGAAGGTCGAGTTTCGGAATTTGTGGAGAAACTTCTTGGTTTCAAGGGAATTGAAGGGAAGATCTTGGAAATATTCAGGACAAATTGGTGGTCAGTGGAAGAATCCAGGTCAAAAAAGAAAAAATATTTGGTGCATGGTGATTTGTCCATCGATAATTTATACAAACACCGAAATGGTACTTTTGAACCGATTGATTTTGAATGGGTGGGTGTGGCGGATAATTTGGTTGTGGCGATTATGACTGATTACGGGAATCTCAGGGCCAGGGCCTGGTCAGCTCCACAATTTCAGGAAACTTTGGATAAGAAAATGTTCGAAGTCGGCAAAAAGTATGGTGTCGAACAAAAAGTTATCGAAGCCGCTCTCATTCTAGGAAAGTTGAGTATGGGAGTTCCCTTTTGCAGATTCCATTTGGATTTCTTGAATACAGTCAGGAAAGACAAACACACGGAGCAGGATTATCATGAGATGTCCTCTCGAACACTGGAAAGTCTCAGGACCGTTCTCAAGTTGTAGTTTTGGCGGACGGGGTGAGATTCGAACTCACGGCCCCCTTGCGAGGGCGACGGTTTTCAAGACCGTTGCCTTAGACCACTCAGCCACCCGTCCATTGCCGCCATCATAGAGGAAAAACGGTGGCTTCGCAATGATTTTGTGTTATCGTATCGGCATGAGGCTAATCGGCATTGACTATGGCACCAAGCGCGTGGGTCTGGCTGTTTCCGATGAGGCCGGCCATTTTGCCTTGCCGCGCACGGTGATCGCCAATACGCCGACCTTGCTGGCCGAAGTCTGCAAGATTGCTATCGATGAAGGTGTCCAGGAGATTATTATCGGCGAGTCCCGTCAGTACGACATGAGCGCCAATCGTATCTTGCCGGAGATTTTGGCTTTCAAGCAGGCTTTGGAAGAAGGTGGCCTCAAGGTCCATCTGGAGTTAGAATTTATGACCTCGGTGCAAGCCGGTCGCTGGCAAGGCAAAACTGACAAGCTCGATGCTTCGGCCGCGGCGATCATCCTGCAAAGTTTCTTGGATCGACGAGCTCAAGCCGCTCCGTCCAAGGACGAAGATCAGAACTAAGCAAAATTATTTTTAATTCATATCGCAACCACTATGATTACTTATGACGATTTCAAAAAAGTAGAAATTCGCGCCGGACGCATCCTCGCGGCCGAGAAAATTCCTGATACCGACAAGCTACTCAAGTTGTCAGTGGACTTTGCCGAGACCAAGGAAGTGATTGGACCGACAGGGGAGAAGACTATCGAGCCAGCCCCGCGCCAGATTGTCTCCGGTATTTCAGCTTATTTTCCGGATCCGGCCACGCTCATCGGTCGTACCTGCATGTTCGTGACCAATCTGGAGCCACGCACGATCCGCGGCTATGAGAGTAACGGCATGCTTTTCGCCCTCTCTGATGCCGAGGGTAATTTCTCGATCCTGGAACCCAACGCTTCGATCAAGCCGGGTACCATGGCCAAATAATCTACTCACTCCATGTCTGACTGGCTACATCTCCTCACCAATCCGCAAGCACTCATTGCGGCCTTTGGTTTGCTCGGCATCACGGTGATTATTTTCTTGGAGACGGGATTCTTGTTGGGATTTTTCTTCCCCGGAGATTCACTCTTGTTCACAGCCGGTCTGCTCTCCACCCAAGGCCTCTTGCCACTGGGTTGGCTTGTCATCGGAGTGTTTGTCGCAGCTGTGCTCGGTGATAGTTTCGGTTATGCTTTCGGTCGTCGTGTCGGACCGGCCCTCTTTGTCAGGGAAGATTCTTTCTGGTTCGACCGGCGGAATATTGCCAGGGCTGAACATTTCTACGAAACATACGGCGCCAAGACGATCATTTTGGCGCGCTTCATCCCGATCGTGCGAACCTTTGCGCCGATCGTAGCCGGCATCGGACGCATGCGTTATCGCACCTTCGTTACCTTCAATGTACTCGGCGGTTTGCTCTGGACGGTATTGCTTGTCATGCTAGGGTATGGCTTCGGCGCGATTATTCCCGATCCGGATCGCTATCTGCTGCCGATCATCGCGCTCATTGTCGTCATTTCCGTATGGCCGGCTATCCGCGCGCTCTGGAAGCGCAGAAGCTAGATGACTTTGCTACAATGGGGCCATCCCTCCCGTAGTTCAATGGATAGAACATCGGACTTCTAAGCCGATTATGTAGGTTCGATTCCTACCGGGAGGACCAAATATTGAGGTACCAGCCCAAAAACTGGGGATTAACCTCTGGATAAGCTGTGAATTACGGCGCTTTTCAGGAGCTTTGTTGTGTTAAAATATATGTAGGTTATTTACTTAACCATTATTAACTAACTTTTCAGTAATATCATGGCAAAAACAGCTTCATGGGTATTCGGCGTCATTTTTGTGATTGCCGGTATCTGGGGTTTCTTTGCGACACCGGTCGTCGGCTTCATTGCCGCTGACACGCTGTCGAGCGTAGTGCATTTGGTCGTCGGTATCGTGCTCTTGGTTCTGGCCAGCAAGCCGTCAGCCGCTACCGCTCTGAAGACCGTCGGTATCATCTATGTGATTTTCGCGGTCTTGGGCTTCTTCCAGGGTGGTACGGTTCTCTTCGGTACTTTTGTGACCGATGCCGCGACCAACTGGTTCTACTTGGTTGTCGGTATCGTCATTGCTGCTCTGGGCTTCTCGGCCAAGGGTGACATGGCTATGCCGGCCGCGCCGTCAGCTCCGTCTGGCAGCGCTCCGCAGATGTAGTCAGTTTTTCATCGCGCGATGCAAAATCCCCGCTCTTGGCGGGGATTTTGTTATTTCATAACAATTACTATCGTGCCTATTATGATGAGGCCAAAATATACTGATTTGTGGGCCATATCATTTAATTCAGTTGATTCTTTGAATAGTTTCGGGTAAATGCGTTTAAACAATAAGGCGTAAAGCAATACAAAAAGCGGCTGGGCTGCACCCACTCCCTCTACGATCGATACTGGGATGAGAGATATGGCTACGATACTGGCAACTTCGCCGAACCAGGAGAGGGCTTCTTCCAAGATAAACAGATAGCCAAAACTTTTTATATGATTCCTGGCTATACCAAGATCCGTCCTGTTTTTCGGGGAGAGCATGAATGAAGCAGCAATGAGAAATTGGAAGATAGAGGCCCAGAAAATAACAGTTCCCCAGGAGACACCCTGATCAAAAATGTATTTGTAGAGCACGGACTCCACTGCCAACATAATTGATACACCCAGCATCATGAAGAAGGCTTGATTTAAGCGACGCTGCTTGAAGTCGAATGTGAGGGCGATACTAGAAAAGATGATGATCACGATGCCGATATATTGGATTGGAGCCAATCGTTCTCCCACAATGAAGAAAGCCAAAACCGGCACGAATATTTTGCCCAAAGAAAAAAGCGAAGCAACCACAGAAGTGTCAGTTTTCCTAAATGACCAATAGTATGGAAAAAGGTAAAGGGTTTCTATGGCTGCACAGATTAGGATAAGACCAGCTATGCCAAGTGATACTGGCGCGGGATGACTTATAAAGATCACTACAGGCAGGAATACCAAACCAACCAGTTCGGAAAAGAACACGATACTCGATACCCGTTTGAATAATTGATTGGAAAAATTGCTGTCGATGATATTTGCACCGGCATGAAGGGTGATAGCAAAGAAGACCAGTAAGATGCCAAAGATGTAAGCAGACATGATCTATTTGGTCTATAAGGATGGTGTAGTTAATTACTCGAACAAGGTGCGCGATGAGGGACTTGAACCCCCGACCTTTCCCGTGTAAAGGGACTGCTCTACCAACTGAGCTAATCGCGCTTGAGATGAACCACAATCGAACATTGTGAAAGGATGATTTACGAACTGCTCCAGAGTACCGTATACTTGCGCTATGAGCAAACCAGACCAATTCCCGTGGGTGATCGATATCCTGTACGAAGACGAAGCCTGTCTGGTCGTGAACAAGCCAGCCGGCCTCCTGGTGCATCCGGATGGACACCATCAAGGACCATGTCTCACGGACTGGATCGTGGCGCATTACCCGGAAACAGCGACGGTTGGTGAGAGCCAAAGAACGCCGGAAGGGGAGACCCTCCTTCGTCCGGGCATCGTCCACCGATTGGATCGTGATACTTCCGGGGCATTACTCATCGCCAAGACCGCTTCGGCCCACGAGTTCCTCAAACAACAATTCCAGGACAAAACTATCAACAAAAAATATTTGGCCTTCGTCTGGGGCGAGCTCAAAGAAGAGTTTGGCACCATCACCAGACCGATCGGCCGCAGCGGTTCGGACTTCCGTCGCTGGTCTGCCCAGCGTGGTACTCGCGGTGATTTGCGTCCGGCGGAAACTTATTGGACTAGGCTCTGGACAGGCCAAGTAGAGCTTGGCGCCGGTCAGACTGAGAAGCTCTCGCTCATCCAAGCAGAGCCGCGCACCGGCCGCACGCATCAGATCCGCGTACACTTCCTGGCTGTACATCACCCGGTACTCGGCGATGGTCTCTATGCGCCCAAAAGGCCGCTAGTCCTAGGCTTCGAGCGTATGGCCCTACATGCCTGGCAAATCGCCTTTGAGTCACCAATAGGCCAGAAAGTACTAGTCACGGCCCCGCTACCGCCTGACTTCGCCGTGGCAGTCAAAGAGCTTGGAATCAAGCTACCGACGGTCAAATCTTGAATATCCTGAAGCGGTATGTTAAGGTACTCGCACTATGGCAACCAAAGTTATTTCGCCGGTCAAAGTCGATTTCCGCAAGAAACTGGACATTCGTCCCGGTGATACTGTGCGCGTCTGGCAAAAAATCGAGGAAGATAAGGGCAAAACCCGCCTCCAAGCCTTCGAGGGTATTGTTCTGGCTCGTAAGCATGGCAGTGAAGCCGGTGCTACCTTCACGGTCCGCAAGGTAGTAGACGGTGTCGGGGTAGAGCGCATTTTCCCGTTGTATTCGCCGATGATCGACGAAGTCGAAATGATCCGCCGCTCCAAGGTTCGCCGCGCCAAACTCTACTTCATTCGTGAGAAGGCCACGAAGGAGATCCGCCGCCAGATGCGCCGCTTGATGGATGCCAAATACGAAGAAGAGCCAGCTGATGCTCCGGCTGCGGCCGAAGCTGCTCCGGCTGAGCCCGCCGCTGCCGAAACCAAATAGTTTCCTGATGAACGAGCCAAACACGGCTCGTTTTTCTTTTCTAGTAGCTTTTGATTGAAAATAGTGCCGCTTTCCGCTATGATGAGCCGGTTCGAGTTTGCTTGAAAACGCGCGGGTGGCGAAACTAGAAGACGCACTACCTTGAGGTGGTAGCGCCCGTTAAGGGCATGCAGGTGCAATTCCTGTCCCGCGCACCGTTTGCCGACTGCTACGCACTCCTATATTAGTGCTCGCTCCCATACTCGTGGTACTAGTTGATCCGTTCGCTCCCATAGTTTAATGGATAGAACACGAGCCTCCGAAGTTCGTGGTCCAGGTTCGATTCCTGGTGGGAGCACCAATTCAGGACTTTTTCATAACAAAAAAGCCGCAGTCATCAGACTACGGCTCGGCAAAACCTTATCAGTGCTCCATGTGCTTGAGCACGCGCAGGTACAGTTCCTCGACGATTTTTTCCTGGGCGCGGCCGATCTTGGCATAATGATCGAGACCGGGGGCGGAATTGATCTCGAGGACCCAGTAATTCCCGGGCGTCTGACTGATATCACCCGCCACCATGAGATCCACGCCGCAGAGGCGCAAACCCATGTCGCGAGTGAGCTTCACGGCCAGTTTCCGGAATTCCGGATGAACCTGATCAGTGACATCGAGAGAATCACCGCCCGTCGAGAGGTTGGCATTATCGAGGAGGTAGATGCGCTCGCCCTTCGCAGGCACTGAACGGAAACTGAGGCCTTGGTGCTTGAGCTTCAGGGCGATTCGCGGATCATCCTGTTTGATCCTGGTATCACGGCTGGCAGCCACGAACTGTCGGGCCTTGGCCACGAGGAGCTGGCGCACTGTGTGACGACCGTTGCCGACCACACTGAGGGGAATCCGTTCGTAAGCCGAGATCACCTGATCGTCGAGAACGACCAGACGGTAGTCGCGGCCAACCACCGGCTGTTGCACCAGCACGATGCGGTCTTGGGCGAAGATTGTTCGGACGGCGCGGTAGAACTCCTGTTTGTTATGGACCAGAGCCACACCGGACCCCTGACTGCCGCTGTTGGGTTTGACGATGACAGGGAAGCCCAAGCGTTTGGCGTAGCGATAAGCCGCATCAATATTGCGTCTGGGTGAACCGATAGCTCGGCCCCAGGCTTCAGAGAAGAAGGTCTTGGAGCCAGGCACGGTCGGATAGCCCAGAGACTTCATGAAGAAGTTGGCGTAATCCTTGTCGCGGGCAATCTCTGAGCCGCCCATGGGGTTGAGGTCGAGGGTGTTGTAACGGAAATAGGAAT
This sequence comes from bacterium, assembly GCA_021782175.1. Taxonomy (GTDB): domain Bacteria; phylum Patescibacteriota; class Minisyncoccia; order Phycocordibacterales; family PALSA-1337; genus C7867-002. Next base: position 19,815 of record JAJXVL010000004.1, on the reverse strand, counting down.
GACGGCCGGTCTTGAAGGTGATCTGGCCGACGATTTCCCATTCCGGTTCCATGAGAACAGTCGCGCCGATTCGTGGCGCGATTTTCCGTAAAATCTTTCCCAAGGCTAGTGACGAAGCTCTTTTTTCCATAGGATTTTTCCGCTTCGGAAATAAATACGAAGATATCACCTTGCCACCCTTTAGGCAATCAACGGATTGACTCCCGGGTGATGACTTCCTGGACGCTTCTTGGGTTATAATTGGGATATGACCAAAAACCCTTATTTGAATGCCCTAGCCGCGGTGATCTACATCGCTCTAGTGGCTACCTTCCTCTATTGTGGCCAATTGTACCTAGGCCCGGTGCACAGCATCATCTTGCCGATCACGATGCTCTCGATCTTTGTCTTGTCGGCGACCATCATGGGCATCATCTTCTTCTATCAGCCAGTCCAGATGTATCTCGACGGTCACAAGAAGGAGGCTCTGTCACTGTTCCTCCGCACAGTGGCTATCTTCGCGGCCACTACGCTAGCTCTGATGATAGCCATCTTCGTTATCAGTCCTAGATAAAGACCATGCTCTACACTGGCAAAGGCGACAACGGTACCACCAAGGATTTTCGCTCCGGTCCGGGCGAGCGCAAGTCCAAGGCTTCGACTCAGACGGAAGCTCTGGGTGCGCTGGATGAGTTGAACTCCTTCCTGGGACTGGCCAAGCTCCGCGCAGCGGCAGTGAACTGGCTGGTCAGTGATCAATCTCCGGCGGCACTCGCGGCCTGGGCTCAGCAAGGACTCTTCTCTGTCCAGGCGGAGGTGGCAGGAGCCGACAAAAGAGTTGGTCGCGCCAAGGTTACGGAGATGGAAACTTGGATCGCCTGGATCGAGGGAGAATTGCCGCCAATCAAAACTTTCTTTGTCTCCGGAGGCACGGAACTAGCGGTCCTTTTTGATATTTCACGCACTCTAGCTCGCAAGGCTGAGCGTCGCGTAGTGGCGGCGACCGAGGGCGGGGAAGCGACGGTTTCGCTGGATACGCTGGCCTTCCTGAACCGGTTGTCATCGCTTTTCTATGCCCTGGCTCGACTAAGTAACCACAAATCTGGTATAACTGAGCAACCGCCGACTTATGCCTAGGCCCTGCGGCCTGGTATCCCAATAGTCCGGCGCGCAATATGGTGCCTATGGTGTAATGGTTAGCACTCGGCTCTGTGAAAGCCGCAGCATGGGTTCGAATCCCATTAGGCACCCCATTCGAGAATCAGTTGTTGAAAAGCGACATTTCGCGCCTCAACAGAACTGTATTCTCTCAGTCCTAACCTCTCAAATTCAGCCCTAAATTCAGGGTATGCTTCTTTGATTGGCTGGAACCATTCGTTGCCTGTGATAAAGACTTTGCCATCTTTGATGTAGAAGTTCTGGCCAAGTGCCGAGAATATTTCACGCTTTCGCTGAAGATCGCCCATAACAAACTCCTTCCGGGCATAACACGCAAAACTAAATACTTGTTCAGTGAGGTCCAGCCACTTTGAAGCACGACCCTCGGTTTCTCGAAGTTTGGCTTGGAGTCTGGCAATCTTATCTTTCAAGATGTCACGCTCTTTGACGAATGTCTCGTCGTCAATAAGATCGCGATAACGCATCTTGGTTAGGTTATCGAGTTCGGTTTGCGACTCTACAACAGTCTTGTGTTGCATCTCATAGATTTTAGTACGGTCCTCAATTTCTTTATCATTATTGCGATTAAGAGCCTCAATAGCCCAGGTCTGAAACTCTGGGAGTATTGTGTACTCCTCAAGTAAAAGTTCAATCTGTGTTTCAAGATCATCTAATCTGATTGGATTTCTTCTTGAACATCGCTCAACACCTTTCTTGTTTCCGCCACAGTGGTAGTAAACATAATTTTTCATTTGACCAGTGCTTTTGATTTTCTTCATCCTTTCGGTGGCGGTATACATCGAACCGCACAAACCACAGCGAATAAGCCCGGTGAAAGCGAACTCATGAGTTTTAGCTATTTCTTATTGAATCGTTTGAAATAGGTATCAATTTCGTCTCGCAATTCAATGCCGACGCGTTCAAAACAATCGAGCAGGTCTTTGTAAGTATTTTTGCCGCCTAGGAAATCCCAGAATTCATCTGCCACCTTGAGCTCGTTTTCAAGATCAAGCATGCCGCGCATCGTCCATCGAGTATACGGTTCAGGTTCGTACGGATTGTAGGGAATAGCGATAAAAGTATGTATTTTTGCATCAGGCTTGTTCGCCAGAATGACAGCTACCCATTCGAGCAGGGTACGTTTGAATTCTTTAAAGCCTCCGGCATTTGGTTTCGCGGTCTTAATATCAAAGAGGTAATACGAACCATCTTTTCCTTCGAACATCAGGTCGACCTTGGTTGGTTTTACGGTGATCATTTTTCCTGTTTGGCAGACTTTTCGTATCCTCTCAACCTCGTCTTTCTTGTTTGGAGTTGTTGTAGCTGTAGTAAGTCCATCAATAATCTTTTGAATTTCTGCTTGAGCGCCAGTGCTGATCTGCTCACCAGCAGTGGCTTGAGCTGTAGCCATTTTGAAATTCTTTTGGGCTAGGGTAAGGCCGACCGGCTCAAAGATGCTGCTTCCGAAGTTAGTGTTGAGAGAATGAATAAAGGCGTAAAGGGCTAGACGGTCTTTTCCGAGTAGACGCGTATGGAAGGGCATAGATGCCGGTTCCGGATTATAGTTCTGAAACTTGTTACGCAGACTGAGCTTCAAAGTATCCTCGACTGCTTTAGCTTGTTCTTTTGATAGAGCCATATTATTTTAATTTAAAGTGGAATATTATTTCTGAATAAGGTGTGCGATCACGCTCAGTCCGATTTAAGACCGGCCTCTTAAATTGATTGACTATCTTCATGCCTGATTTCTCAGCAATCTCAGGATAAAGATTATACTTATCATTAGCTACCAAGAATACATCCGGGTCATCAATGAAATATTTCTTGCAGTTATTGAGGACGTCAGCTATGCCCTGGACATATGATCGACGGGCTTCAAGTCCTTGACCGTTTTGGAGTGGTCCTATCTCGAGCTCGTCTTTCCGTTTGAATCCAAGCAAATCATAGGCGTAGGCATGCTGTTCATGGTAGTCAATTTGACCGACATAGGGTGGCGAACAGAATATCCCAGCGATCTTCTGCTTCTTCAGAATCTTTGAAAATTCAGGATTTTGCTTTTCAACCTTGTCAAAAATGTTTACAGATCTTGAGTCTCCGGCAATAGCAGAGTAGTGCACAGGCTTGCGGAGCTGATCGAAATCTTTTACTCGACTTAATGTGTCAAAGGCATAGCGATTGAGCATAGTCTTGATAGAAAATAGCGGCTTACAAATCTTCTTATGCTTAAAGCAGTAATAGGTAGTCAGCTGAGGCTCCTTGAGTGTGGCGAGATCGCTATGAGTTGTTGCTCTGCATGATCTGATTGTTCTGCTCAGAATTAACGCAAGTAGCTTCCTAACTTTGATGTCCTTTTCATTTTTTACCGCCTTAAATACATGGTCAATCTCGCGGCGGACATTATCCATAAACCAAATATCAAGGAATGAATCGGAAACATCCTGTTTGAGCTTTATTGAATATTTCTTGAGCAATTTTTGGTATATAGGTAGGAATTCCTTTTGTTTCTCAGCTGCGATAGAGCTCTCGTCTGCACCGTTTTGGTTCATCTGATATTTGAATTCATAGCCTGGGAAATATTTGTTATTGAATTTTGCAAGCTCTGCCAGAAGCTCATTTTCAAAATCCTGCACCTTATTATCGTGTTCAAATGAATCGAGAGCCGCCAGCATTTTCTTGATAGATTTTTGTAGATATTCGTGGTCGTAATGTGTGGCCTTACAGCTGGCAATCATGCAATTGAATTCAGATACATCTATGCCAATAGAATGCATGCCGGTTTCTATGGATTGGATCAGTGTCGTACCGGACCCAAGGAAGGGATCAAGAATGATGTCGCCAGGCTTGAAGTATGTTTGCTTCTTGAAATCGTCGGTGTGGTTATCGATAAAATATTGAACAAGCTGGGGAATATATTTCCCCTTGTAAGGGTGAAGACGATGGACATGTTTTGTTGTATCTTTTTCTCTTAGATGATCAAAGGAAAGTGCCCAGTTTAAATCATTACCAAGGTGTTTCTTCCAACTCACCTCACGCTTACCTTGCGAAGATTCGTAATAATTCTTGAGGTCATGAGAATCAATCATGGTTGAACCATTTTCACCATGCTTCTTGACCTTCCCATACTGTACCAAGTATGAGATGTTTGCCGGCGTTACCTCCTTATCGAGATATTCGGACGCCCACTTTGATGCTTCTGGAATTGATACTAATGGCATAGATTTATTTTATCATTGGTTAAGATTCTTTCCTAAGAACTCCGACGACTTTACCTTGTATTTCGACGTTCGTCTCATAGAACGGCTTCATGTATTTGTTTGCGGGGACCAATCTAATGCGGCTTTTCTCCCAGTAGATTTTTTTAAGGGTGACCTCATTTCTATCTGGCATGTACGCAACGGCTTTTTCTCCATCATCAACTGTCGGTTGTTCGCGGACTATCACAATATCGCCATCAGAAATCCCTTCCTCGATCATGCTTCGGCCGGTGACTTTCAGAGCATAGTGGTTGAAGCCTGATGACAACATACTTCGTGGCACTTCGATTGGCTCTGGTTCCCGGATTGCTTCAATGGGACCTCCTGCGGCAATTAATCCCATGAGCGGTATTTCAACTACAGGCAATCTATGGTTATGAAGTGCCTGGATTGAGCGTTTCTTGCCTTTTTCGACAGTAAGCAGATTTTTATCTTGAAGAGAATGAACGTGTTGATGAATCGTTGGCACAGAAACACCAAAATGTTTTGCCATCTCCACCAAAGAAGGGGAGTAGCCGTTTTCTCTCCGGTACTCCCTTGCGAAATGGAGTATCTCGGCCTGACGTTTGGATGGTTTACCTATCCCGACACTTGACTTATTTTCCATGGTTAAAGTATACTACCTAAACATAACCTAAACAAGTTTACAATTAATAAATTACTATGGCCTTGTTTTTACAGATTATAGCTTATATTGGAATCGCTGAGACTATCATTCTCGTGATAGGCATTGCGTGGGGTATTATTTTATGGATACGTGGAGTATGGCCGGCGATATTTCGCCTCGGTAACGGACTTGCGAAAAGGAAGATTGCAGTATTTGCCAAGGGAGATAACGTAAACAGTTTGAGGAGCCTTCTGCTGGATTCAAAGCTTTTCCGCGCAAAGAATGTTTTCGAAATCACGAATGTTGGCGATATTGGAAAAGCTGAAATGGCATCCATATATCTTGTTTTTTGGCAGGATTGGGCTGATAGTATCGCTGAGATTCTTTCAAAAAAACCTGATGCTTGTGCTCTCATTGTCTACGCTCCGTACGAGAAGGGTAGAATTCCTGATGACCAGATGAAAAATCTTGATGGCAAAAGACATACAGCCGTGACTAATTTCCGTGGGCGCTTATTAAACGATATCGTGACCGCAATGATCACGACTAGCTACGAATCATAAAATGAACGAGAACGATCAATACATACGGAATATTGTTACGGCACATACTCCCAATGTCACCTATATCGTGGCGGACAAGATCAATGAATTGAAGCCGCACATTCATGCATGGGCAAATGGTCACGCTTATACACTGAAACTTTCAGGTTCGCTCGCAAAAGGGACAGCTATAACGGGCACGACCGACATAGATTTGTTCATATCATTAGATCCGTCAGTAAGTACTTGTAACACACTTGAGAATGTATACAACACTCTCAGAAACAGATTCAATGGCGCGGGTTATTCAGCGAGAGAACAGAATGTATCTTTAGGTATCGATCATACGGGATTAAAGGTCGACGTTGTTGCTGGGGTTCGACATCAGGTGCTCGGACTCGATCATTCGATTTGGAAAAGAAAGGCTCAGACTTGGACGAAGACAAATATCGATGAACATATAAATCATGTCAAAAAATCTGGTAGGGTATCTGATATCAAAGCTGTAAAAATTTGGAGAAAGCTTCATAAGCTCGATTTTCCCTCATTCTATTTGGAGCTGTCAGTTATAGAGGCTTTGAAAGGTATTGGTCTTATTAATTCTAGTCCCGCCTCAAACTTTGTGACTGTTATGAATTATTTGGTGACTGATTTTGAAGATAGGATAATCAAGGACCCTGCTAACCAAGGGAATGAAGTTTCTGATGAATTGACTGTTACAGAAAAACTCAAAGTTAAGGAATTAGCCAAGGCAACATTAGCGGGAAATTGGAACCAAGCAATCTGGTAATTTATGAGTACTGAAATCAACAATTTGATCTTCATTGACTGTGAAGCCAATGGCAAATGTCCGAGCATAGGAAAGCTCACCGAATTTGGTGCGGTAGCGTATCCGTCGCGGGCGACATTCCACGGTGTTATTATCGAAGGTCATAGGTCGGCCGAGAATCCGACTACTCGCGTCTATACCGGAAAAGTATTTAATGAAAAGGAAGTGTTCGAGAAATTCGAGAAGTGGCTGTTGGATATTTGTGGGGAAGAGCGGCCGAAATTCGTCAGCGACAATCCGGCGTTCGATTGGCAGTGGATCAACGATAGTTTCTGGAGAACTCTTGGCCGGAATCCGTTCGGATATTCAGCGAGGAGGATTGGCGATTTCTATGCCGGCCTTATCGGAGATTTCATGGACTCGTCGTCCTGGAAACATTTGCGTATCACAAAGCATGATCACAATCCGGTCCACGATGCCATGGGTAATCTAGAAGCATTCGATAGATTGATGAAAGGAGAAAGACCGAAGACAAAATAATTTCACGTCTTTTTATGATTTTTTAGTCCGCAACACAAACCCCCGACCGTGAGGTCGTGGGAGTTTCAGTGAATTTTGCTTCAAATTGACCTAAATTCACTAAACTTTTAGGCAGACGGACCAGGTTAGCTCTGTTCTTGGTCAGGAACTCCTTGAGCCGCTTTGCCGATCCTTTCAGTCCGACATGCCACAGCGTCACTTCCTCGACAGGCTGGATTTCCTTGTAGTCATAGATGGTTATGACTGCTCGGTCCCTGCGAGCAATGCTTTTGAATGCCCATTCGGCACGGACCTTCCAATCATAGGATTGCCACGGACCGTCTTTGGTCCGGCCATTCGGTTCGCCGAAGCAAGCAACGAGGTCTTTGTATGACGCTTGCAGGTATCCGACGAAGCTTGAATGCTCGATGTCTTTCGGATTCGCTTTTATGAATCGATTTTTCATGCACGGACGAACATACGCCAGCTCGTTTTTGAAGTCAATTTGCGGTGACGATCGAACTGCCCGAAATCTCGCGACACGGCTCTGATTAGGGCCAAAGTCGTGGAAATGCCTTACCTGGGGCAGAAAAGGGCACACCGGGGCGAACAGGTGGCAAGAATGCGGCAATTTAGGCTGCGTAATCGCGAAAATTATCGTATAATCAAAGAATTATGGCAGTCGTATATGCATTTGGAGATAGCATCACTTACGGTGCTTGGGATATCAAAAATTCAGGATGGGCAACTCGATTGCGAGCCTATCTGGACGATATGCAAGAGAAAAACCCGAATTATTACGGGCTATTTTACAATCTAGGCATTCCCGGTGAGACGACTGATGGTCTAGTCAAAAGATTTGAGAACGAAACCAATGCACGTGAACGGGAAGGGGAGGAAGCCGTATTTATTTTTGCTTTTGGTGCCAATGACGCCGCTTTCCTTGCGGCTCAAAATAAATTCAGAGTCTCAAATGAGGATTTCCGGACCAACCTCGAGGGTGTCATCAAAAAGGCATTAGCGATTTCGAAGAATATTTTGATAGTAAACATTCTTCCGGTGATCGAAGAAATGAATCGAGACAGAAATGGCAAGACCAGATCGAATAAATACATGGAGGAATACAATCAGGTATTGAAGCAACTGGCGGATCGATTCGGATTGAGATTTGTTGACGTATACTCACTCTTTATGGATGCTGGTCACGAGAAATTATTTATCCAGGAGGACGGTTTACATCCGAACGATAAAGGTCATGAGCTCATGTTCAATGCCATTAGGCCAGTCGTTCAGGAAATGGTAGGCTGGAAGTGACAATATTTATTATGGCAACCATTGATGATTTTCAAAAACTTGATATTCGAACAGGAAAGATCACTGAAGTGAAAGATTTTCCTGAAGCCAAGAAGCCGGCATATAAGCTGAAGATTGATTTCGGTCCGGAAATAGGCATCAAGAATTCGTCGGTTCAGATCGTTGCTTTGTACAAAAAGGAAGAGCTTATCGGCAAATTAGTGCTTGGTGTGGTTAATTTTCCGGCACGAAAGATTGGTCCGTTCGAGTCCGAAGTTCTAACACTCGGTGTTCCCGATGAGAAGGGAAATGTCATATTGATGACACCGGATAAAGCCGGTGCTGTCATTGGAGGAAAATTATTTTAATATGAAAATCTATCTTATCGTTCTTTTAATAATCGTAGGTCTGATCATTATCTGGTCACTTGTCGGATATTTCACATCTAATGCCGAACAGGCAAAATACTCGGTCCTTAAAAAAGCTGACGGGTATGAGATTCGGGATTATCCTGCTCACATCGTTGCTCAAACCGTGGTTGAGGGGGCAAGCGTAAATGGCGATGCTTTCAACAAGGGCTTTAGTATCATCGCTGGCTACATATTCGGGGGTAACGTCAAAAAGCAGAGTATTGCCATGACCGCGCCAGTTATTGCTCAAGGATCATCAGAAAAGATAGCAATGACAGCGCCGGTAACTGCGAGCGTGACAGGCACTTCACAGGTGGTCTCGTTCGTTATGCCAAGCGGATACACGCTTGCAACACTGCCTACTCCTAATGACTCTCGAATAAGGCTCGTAGAAGTGCCGGAACAGAAGATGGCAGCCCTGACGTTCTCTTGGTATAGGACCGACCCTCGTTTTGAGAAGATGAAGAAACAGCTATTTGCTGATTTGGCTCGTGACAATATTACAATCATCGGCACACCAATCTTTGCTGGCTATAATCCACCATGGACTCCGCCGTGGATGAACCGAAATGAGATAATGGTCCAGGTTCAATGAAACACGTTGTAGTGAATGACAAGATGCAGACTGGTTATTCCTATGAGCTGACTGAGAAAGCAGGTAAAAATTTCGATCCAGAATTCAAGCCAGAACTGACACCGCACCAGATGCTCAAGCTCGGTGTATTTGGCGGTGTATATATGCGTGACTGTACTTATGAATTTCCAAAGGATTGGTTTGTAAATGCACCATTTCAGAAAGAAGGAAGCTATGAGCATGACCCCAAGCTCAACTATTTTGGCGTCAATGCCTCACAACCATTATCAATCTGGAAAAAGAAAGGGTGGATTTATAAAGACGATCCCCGGGGATGGTTTCAGTGGTACTGCCGATACTATATGGGCAGAAGGATTTCTGATGAAGATGCAAGACAGATCAAACGGTGGAAGGCCATGACCAGACACATCGCTCAGATCAAGAAAAACTGTAGGATTGGAGATAGCGCATGCAGGCCAAGGCAGCGTCAGGCGCTTTTACATTGGGCATATGACAGCAGGAATCTGTAGCGGTTATATGTCTAACTCACGCGACCACGCGACCCTGGGGCGAACAGGTGGCAAGAAGGGGTGATCTACCGTGAATTTGTGCGCATAGTATTGTGCACTTGCATGCTGATACCCCCATGGGGTATACTGGCAATCATGAAACAAGACATCAAAAAGAGTGCTCAACGCCGACTGTCTATTGCAGCCGGTCAGGTGCGCGGCATTCAGGAAATGGTGGAGAAAGAAAAGTATTGCGTAGATATCATCACACAGATCGAAGCGGTCCGTGAGGCTTTGTCAGGCATCGGTAATCTGATTCTACAAAACCACTTGGAGACTCATGTGGCGCACGATATCAAGCATGGTCAGGAGAAGAAGGCTACGGCAGAGATACTGAAAATTTATAAGCTGGCTCAAAAGTAGCCGTTCGTTTATTGGCAAATTATCAAATAATTAAAATTACTATGAAGAAAATACTATTTACAATCGCAGCTTTAGTCATCCTTATTCCTTTGGCTAGCGCTTCGGCCCAGATGATGTATGGGAATTACAATGGCAACCAAGCTCCTGGTTACATGATGCAAGGGTATAGCCAGGCTTCGACTACTCCGGGGACCATGTCTTCGGAAGAAGCGGCCGGATATGCTATCGCGCAAAAGCTTCAGTCTAAAACTCTGGCATGCGCTGATCTGTCACAAGACAACTACGAATCACTGGGCGAGTATTACATTGGCCTCATGATGGGTTCCTCGCATGAATCAATGGATCAATATATCGAGAAGACTTACAGTGCCGATTATCTCCGTTCGATGCATATTGCCATGGGTGAACGATTTTCTGGATGCAATGTCAATGTTGCTCTGCCGGCCGGTATGATGGACTTCGGTCCAATGATGGGCGGGTACGGCATGATGGGCAATTGGGGACCACCCGGCATTCAGGGTGGCCAAGGTAACTGGCAAGGACGCGGCTATTCGATGATGGGCTGGGGTTTCCCGAGTATGATGGGTAGCTACTACGGCGGCTATGGCTGGTTCGGGTGGGTCACGATGATCCTCGTCTGGGTGCTTTTGGCTCTCGGTATTGCTGCGGCCGTCAAATGGCTTAGGAAAAATAAATAATGGACTGCTGTAACCACATCGACCCGAATAAATCAGAGATGAAGCACGACCAAAGTGCCGGTGGTTATTACACTTGTCCGATGCATCCTGAAATAAAGCGTGATAAGCCGGGCATGTGTCCGGAGTGTGGCATGGCTCTTGTACCGGTTAAGGGCAAGAAGATGAAAAGTGGCCATGATCATTCTGGTCATACATCTGGCAACCAGGCAGATTTCGACAAGCACGCAGGTCATAAGACGACATCATTCCTGACGAAATTCTGGATCGCCTTGATTCTGACCATTCCGATTTTTCTCTACTCGGATATGGCAGCGATGGTTGGAATCAGTGCACCGCAATTCTCCAGTTCAATATATCTCCAACTGATTCTCGGTTCGATAATCTATTTCTATTGTGGCTGGATATTCCTGGCCAGCGCGTACCGTGAATTGCGAGCAAGATTACCAGGAATGATGACGCTTATTGCTCTTGCCGTGACCTCGGCATACATTTTCAGTGTCTGGACCGTTATCCGTGGCACGAACAATAATCTTTTCTGGGAGCTATCGAGCCTGATAGCTATCATGCTACTTGGCCACTGGATTGAGATGAAGTCGGTCCAGGGAGCACAGGGAGCTCTTAAGGAGTTGGCGAAGCTCTTACCTGATAAAGCCGAAGTTATTCGAGGTAATCATACGGAAGTGATTTCTTTGAATGACTTGAAAGTTGGAGACATTGTTTTGGTCAAGCCAGGTTCAAAAGTCCCGGCTGATGGAAAAATCATTGAAGGCAAGTCTGATCTTAACGAATCCATCATTACCGGAGAATCGAAGCCGGTCTCAAAAGGGCAGGGCGATGAAGTCATTGCTGGCTCAATTAACGGTGACGGAAGTCTCAAAGTTGAAATCGTTAAAATCGGCGAGGCTACATTTCTCGCAGGAGTTATGCGGTTGGTCGCTGATGCTCAGGCTTCAAAGTCTCGTCTGCAAATGCTTTCTGATCGTGCTGCTCTGTGGCTGACAGTTATCGCCATCATCGCCGGTGGGACCACTTTTGGCACTTGGCTTTTTGTAGGTGCGGGCATAGTCATAGCTGTTGAGCGATTGGTAGCGGTCCTGGTCATAACTTGTCCTCACGCACTTGGTCTGGCAATTCCTCTTGTTGCTTCAATCTCTACGACAAAGGCGGCGCAGAACGGTCTCTTGATCCGTAATCGTTTAGCTTTGGAATCTGCGCGGACAATCGACACGATCCTATTTGATAAGACGGGTACGCTGACGGAAGCGAAATTTAAGGTCACTAAATCAAGCTCAGATGAAGCGCTGGCTTTAGCAGCCTCAGTTAATACCCACTCTGAACATCCGATTGCCAAGGCTATTGTCGAGGAAGCAAGGAGTCGCGGCATTCAATTTCAGTCTGTAAATAATTTCCAACGTGTACCTGGTAAGGGTGCAGAAGGGGATATTGAAGGTAGGTATATTTTCGTTGGTACGAAAGGAGGTGATGATATTGTCGTGGAGCGCGATGGACAGGTTATCGGGACCATATCTGTTGCCGACGCGGTCCGTCCAGAATCGAAAGATGCAATTGCTCACTTGAAAGAGTCAGGCATAAAGGTGGCTATGATCACCGGCGACAGCGAAGAAACTGCCAAGCGTGTAGCTTCCGAGCTCGGGCTTGATGAATACTTTGCCCGCGTCCTACCTGAAGACAAGGTGAAGAAAGTACGCGATCTCCAGTCTCGGGGACGAAAAGTTGCTATGGTCGGCGATGGTGTCAATGATGCTCCAGCCCTTACGCAAGCCGATCTCGGTATTGCTATCGGAGCCGGTACAAATGTGGCTATTGAGTCGGCCGGGATTATTCTGGTCCGCAACGATCCGCGCGATATTGTGAAGATCATCAATCTTTCACGCCTCACTTACCGCAAGATGATCCAGAACCTCTTTTGGGCGACCGGATACAACGTCATAGCCTTGCCATTGGCCGCAGGAGTATTGGCATATAAAGGAATAATTCTTCAACCGGCACTGGCAGCAGCGTTCATGTCAGTTTCTACTGTCATCGTCGCATTCAATGCTGTGCTTTTGAAGCGGGCCAAGCTATAACAAGCTATGAAATCTTTTCTTAAACAAATTATCGCTCTTCTTGTCTTAGCATCATTTTTATCGGTTGCTTTTTTGAGCTTTAACACGATGATGCAGGGACCGGACGGACGTATGGTCGGGGATTGTCCATTCTCGGCGATGGGAGCTTCGCTCTGTCCGCAAGATACCGTGGCTGTAGCGGTCCATCATATTTCCGCATACTACGCGTTTCTCAATGTTCCAGTAGGTTCAAGTGTGGCATTTCTCATTATCCTGTTGCTTGCCACGGCTGGCATCATGCTGATGATTTTTATTGAATGGTTGTTGCCTGGACCATCTCAGTATATAAACGCTTTCTATAATTCTTCACCACCTGATTCGAATAGGAGAAAAATAACTCGCTGGCTATCTCTTTTCGAGAATAGCCCCTCTTTCGTCTAAGAGCACTTAAGAAGCTTTGCTTTTTGAGTGCTCACGCTCGCGCCTGAATGCGAGTTTTTCCGTTACAAACTTCTTAATCAACCAAAACTAAAATGAAACCAAAAACAATTATCATCACCCTTATCGTGTTAGCGGTTATCGGATACTTGCTCGTATTAAGTTATCAAAAAAGCGCAAGTAGCACAGCTACTGTTCAGAATGCGGCTCCAACCGGAGAGAAGAGCATATTGACTGCACCTGAAGTGTTCTACGACTTCGGCTCGATTTCCATGAAAAATGGGAATGTTACGAAAGAGTTCACCTTCACCAATCCAACCGACAAAGATATCGATATCCGTGGTCTCGAGACATCCTGCATGTGTACGTCAGCACTTCTTGTAGAACCTGACGGATCAACCAAGGGTCCCTTCGGCATGGGCGGTATGGGAGGCATGACTACCACTGACGACACGGTTAAAGCTGGGGAGAGCCGAACGCTTCGAGTTATCTATGATCCAAACGCACACGGTCCGGCTGGCTTAGGAGATATTGACCGCTTTATCACGGTGACCGACTCAACAGGCGGCACGCTTCGCTTTGAGATTAAAGCAGTGGTAACCCCATAACCCTATGAAGAAACTCATTATAAGCATAGTGGTAATACTCGTCGCACTTGCGCTGGTCATTACTCTCAAATACAGCTCGGGCTTCTCAACATTCTTGTGGAGCGTTAGCGGGGGAGGGGTTTGGTTATTGCCACTTGTGGCATTCTCGGCGCTTCTAGACAGCGTCCATCCGTGCTCATTCTCGATTCTCTTGATTACGATTGCATTCCTATTCGGCTTGCAGATGACTAGAAAGAAAATCTTGCAGATCGGCGGGCTCTACATTGCCGGAATATTTGCCGCCTACTTCACAATCGGCATCGGCATTTTGAAGGTGATACATATCTTCAACACCCCGCACTTTATGGGCAAGCTCGGCGCGGCAATGCTCATCATCTTCGGACTTCTAAACCTTATAGGAGCGCTCTTTCCGAAGTTTCCGATCAAGCTTAAGATTCCCGATGCAGCTCACAGGTCAATGGGCAGACTCATCAATGCGGTATCAGCTCCGGCAGCATTCGCGCTCGGACTTCTGGTCGGCCTCTGCCAGTTCCCGTGCATGGGCGGTCCCTACCTCATGGTTATAGGGCTTCTGCATGATCACGCCACTTACTTCAGGGGCTTCGGATACCTCGTTCTCTACAACGTGATACTTGTCGTGCCATTGGTGGCGACACTATGGATTGCAGCCAATCCGGCGCTCATTGGCAAGGTCAAGGAATGGAAGACTACAAATATGAGAAACGTGCACCTCTGGGCCGGCATCGCCATGGTCATTATCGGCATCGCAGTATTATTCATCTAACATCATGGATACTAAAAAACGATTTAAGCTCGGTGATTTCATCACCAAGATCACGAAAATGCTCGGCATTCCCCATTGTCTTAGGTGTGAAAAGCGCCGGGTGATCCTTAATGATCTTCAAGAGTCGGGATTACAGGAGACAATCAGGAAATTAAAAGATTGCTGCAAATAAAATCATGGAAGAAGAAAAAAGAAACACGTTAACATTGCCGGGAGCGATCATCATTGCTGGTACTCTCATAGCCGTAACCGTTCTTATCAAATGGACACCGGCTAGGGAGCAATCCAGTGTTCAAGTTCCTGCTAAGCAAGTTGTGGTGGTGGTTGTCGATGGTGGTCACATATTGCCGCTCAAAACTGAACAAAGTTTACTGGCACAATTACAGAAAGACGGCCTCATCGACGGTTCAAAATTGCCACAGGTGACGGAGCTCAATCTGTTGTGGGCTTTTGGATTGGCAAACAAGAATAATATACTTGAAAATGGTCCCGTTGCCGACTTGCGATATGGCGGACCAATGAATATGGCTTCCGTTGGAGGTTGGACTGTGGCGGTCGGCTCTCCGGCAGATCATATGGACAAGCACGCTTATGTGAATCTAACAGCTGAGCAGCAGGCGCTTGTAGAGAAAATATCAAAGGGAATATACAGGCCATGTTGCAATAATTCAACGTACTTTCCCGACTGCAATCATGGTATGGCTATGCTTGGGCTTCTCGAATATCTTGCCGGACAAGGAGCTACTGAAGATCAGATGTGGAGCGCTGCTTTGAGCGCGAACATGGCATGGTTCCCGGACGCGTATCAAACTATCGCCCAATATATGAAGCAGCAGGGAATCGATGGTAAGAACATAAGTCCGCAGGTGATACTTGGTGCTGAATATTCAAGCGCTTCTGGATTCAGCAAGATATCTGCTCAAGTTCCTCAACAGAAAAAGCAAAGCTCGGGAGGTTGTGGTGTTGATTCGGGGGTACCGGCTAGTGATGTTCCGAAACAGCCGAGTTGTGGAGTTTAGGGCTCATTTTTCGATGGCCATTTTGTCACGCTGAAATGCGTGAATAAGCCTTATTTTCTCTCGTATTCCGCACAAATATTCGTGGTCGCAAAGCACGGTCATAAATGCGTACCTGTCGTGACCCAAATTTTTTCCGCCAAACACAGGCTCTCAGTTATTTATACAATATGCTTATTTTCAGGCGTACAATAGAAAACAAAATTAAGGAGAGGCTCCATAAAGGCAGAGCAATACTGATTTTCGGACCTCGACAGGCAGGCAAAACGACCCTTTCAAAAAAGATTCTTGAATCGTATGGAAGGGAATATGTATGTGTAGATGCTTTCGTGAGATACCTGCATATCAGTGTCTAGAGGATATGCTTCTTTCAAAAAGTGAGCAATCTGCTCTGGTGACCAGCGTTTTCGGAGCTTCCAGAAGACCAGGTTCCTGAGCTGTAGACCATCGAGCTTCTTCTGTCGCCGAGGAGTCCGCCGCTTCTTGTCAGTGTCCTTTTCTGTGATTGACGGCAGATATCCAAGATACCGAGGCCTGGATCTTCTAAGCTCTCTTCGTATGGTGGTTGGGTCACGGCCTAGTTTTCTTGCAATGGCGGGGACCTTCGCTCGACTCGCTCTCAAGAGGCCGATCTTCTCGCGTTCAAGGGAACCTGTGTGTGTATACATGCGCCAAGTATATGGCGAGCAGTTGGAACTTGAGAGTGCCATATGTGGTGGACGAATACAATAGCTTGACTACTATAAGTTTGTGATTAACAATGATGTCATGAACTTTGTAATTCCCGTAAGAGAAGGTTTGGAGCTACGTCTCCGATCGGAAGCAGATGCCAAAGAAGTCTTTGACCTTATAGATAGTAATCGGGATTTTCTCAGGCAGTGGCTTCCTTGGGTTGATGCCACTCGCACGGTCGAAGATACCAGAAAATATATTCGGTCGACGGCCGAGAATTTTCAAGAGGAGAAAGGTCTAGATTTGGGAATTTGGTATGACAACCAGTGGGTTGGCTCAATCGGTTTCCACTTCTGGGATAAGGCCAATAGGAAAGACACGATCGGCTACTGGCTCGCCCAGGACTTTCAAGGTAAGGGTATCGTTACCGATTCTGTACGCGCTCTGGCGGCTTATGGTTTCCAGAAGATGAATCTTAATCGTATTGAGATTTTGTGCGCGGTTGAGAATACCAAGAGTCGAGCGATTCCAGAGCGTCTCGGTTTCAAAAATGAAGGCATTACCCGTGAATGTGAATGGCTATACGATCACTTCGTTGATTCAGTCACATACAGTCTTCTGCGCCGAGAGTGGGAGCAAAACAAATGATTCAGATCCGCGGAACTAGTGTTTCGCGGTTTTTTTGTTTGATTATTCGCATGAAATTAATGATTCTTCCTTACTGAGATATAACATCGAGTTTTCGGGTCATTATTTGATCTGATAAGATAGTGCAAATATGAGCAACAAATTCACCCTGCGCACCAGATTCAAAAAGGAGATTGTTTCGGAGTTTGTCATGCCGGCCAAACCTTCCGCAAAAGTCATTATTTTTTGCGGCGGTATGCCGTCTTATCCATCCAAGAAAGAAGCGATGTTTTTCTTGGCCGCGAAGGGTTACTGGGTCTTTGCTCCTCGGTACCGCGGCACTTGGGAAAGTGACGGTTCATTCCTCAGAAAATCTCCTCACGTAGATATTATTGATGTAGTAGACGGTTTGTCATCCGGTTTCGCCAATCTGTGGGATGGAAAGATTCACAGGATACATAACCCAGAAGTATATGTTATCGGTAGTAGCTTCGGCGGACCAGCCGCTCTCCTGGTTTCGTCTGATCCCAGAATCAAGAAGGTGGTGGCTCTGTCTCCGGTTGTTGATTGGAATAAGGAAAGCAAAATAGAACCGCTTGGTTGGATAGAAGAATTTACCAATAAGGCTTTCGGTAATGGCTATCGCTTCACAAAAAAAGATTGGCAAAAACTGAAGACCGGTAAATTCTATAGTCCAATCCACGAAATCAAGAAGCTTGATCCCAAGAAAATTCTGATCATTCACGCGAAGGATGATGAGATTGTATATGCCCAGCCGGTCATTTCCTTTGCTGAGAGTTTGGGATGCAAACTCGTTCTCTTGAAGAAAGGCGGACATTTGTCATTATCGGTTGTTTCGGAACCCGCTTTCTGGAAACAGATCAAGACATTTTTGAAATAAGCGAAGTATCGTTTTGGCTTCGAGTGTTTCCCAAAATAAAAAACCCCGCGACTAATTGCGGGGGAGGTAATTCATGACGGGAACCTTGATGGGTTCCGGAAGAGAGCAGGTACAAACGCCGTTCTCGGACTTCCGGCCTTGGCCACAGAGGAACCGTAGACCCCACCACAGCATCAGAGTGCCGATCGCGACTGAGAGAGCCGGATCGATCCATTGCCAGCCGCCGAGAGCGATGAGCAAGCCACCCAGGACGACCGAGAGGCTTTGCATCAGATCCGAGAGGATATGCAGATGCAAGATCCGGTGCGTGGTATGGCTCTTATCAGCTGCCTGATGCATGGCCCGGTGCTGGTAGAAGTTTCCCAGACTGCCTACGATGGCTACAATAATCATCAGCGTAGTTTGCACCGTCGTGCCGCCAGCCAATCTGGCAAAAGCCTCGTGGGCGATGAGCAGGCCGGGCACGATAAGCAAGACCGCATTCGCTGATGTACCGTAAGCACGATAACGCTCAGCCAATCTGCTCTGACTCGTCCGTCTCACGGCCACAGCCACAATGATCGAGATGATCACTGAGAAGTTGTCGATGAAGACATGCCCAGAGTCGGAGACTAGTGCCAAACTGTGGGCAAATAATCCACCGATGAGCTCCAGGACGAAGATGACGATACCGGCTGCCAAGACAGTGTAATAGACTTGAATCTCGCCGCGTTTGAGGCTGACGCGAGAACATTGGGGAATTTTCATAAAATGTGCTGGTTGTTGACTGCTGGAAGATTATGGATTTGTCGGAACATTGTCAAACCAGGTCTCAAGGACACGGGGTTTTCCTGACTTGAAGACAGTCAACCTTCCTCCTCACACATGTCCTGACTCCGACACGCGTCAGAGCCCTGCAGGGCTCTGCGCTTCGTCTCGGAAATTTCTTGCTAGAAATTTCCTGCGAAATGTCTCCGTCAGGACATATGTGAGGAGGAAGGTGGAGGTAGCAAGATCAGTCATTCCTCATCCTGAAGCCCCAGAAGCATTGGATGATGAGACCTTTCGCAGCCGACGCACATCGGACATGTGTCATGTCTATATCCTCGCGTCGGCGAGAACGAGCTGCGTCACGATGGCCGTGACGACAGCGTGTCTCATCATCCAATGCTTCTGGGGCTAAGGTAATGATTGTATGGATTAATTCAGGGCTTCTTGGTTTCTAATTATGTTAAAATTGAATTCATGAAAAAGCTTCGCACTCGAGCCTTCACCCTGATCGAACTTCTGGTCGTCATCTCGATAATCGGCCTCTTGGCCAGCGTAGTTCTCGTCTCCCTCAACGCCGCCCGCGACAAAGCCCGTCTCGCTTCCGCCCAAGAGTTCGACGGCACTAACTATCGCGCTTATGGCGTCAATGCCGCCGGCATGTGGGATTTCGAAGATGGTTCTGGTACGGTTGCCGCTGACTCCTCCTCACACAACGATCCCGGGACACTCTTCAATGGTCCTGTCTGGACTACCGGCATATATGGCGGTGCCTTGATGTTCAACGGTGTCAATACTTATGTCACTGTTGGCAAGAATGATGCGGTCTTCCCGAATAATGTCCTGACTTGGTCGGTCTGGATCTATCCCACGGCCTATACCGGCAACGGTATCATCTTCTGGGACGATGATTGGCAGAGCGGTGGTGATCGTGGTATCACCCTACGACCAGATGGTCATATTGGGGCTGGTGATTTCTTCACAGATGTTTCAAGTGGTGTAATTAGTCTCAACAATTGGCACAATATCACCTACACTTCCGGTAACGGCAGTCGGGCTCTATATATTGACGGTACTCTCGACACCAAATGGGTCGGTCTCTTGCCGGATCATACCGGGCGTTCCTATGTGAGTATCGGCAGCGGTTCTGATGGTTATGCCGGCTATTTCGCGGGCAAGATTGATTCCGTGCATATCTATGATGATTCACTCCTAGCCTCA
>JAJXVL010000022.1 GCA_021782175.1 bacterium | reverse complement strand
GTTGCTGACATAGCTTGGAAATAGCTGGACTGACGGGGAGCACTTCGAACAAGCCAATCTGCCCTGAGAAGAGCTCGTTTTCCATTGATTCCGGCTGTGACGCTTCATAGAAATCGATCTGTTCCCAAGTAGCTTCTTCTGGCACAATCCTCTCTGCCTTGAGAGCCGCAAGGACACGAGTAAGGTTGGCCTTGGCCTGAAGCTTGGCCAGAATGGCCGCCGTCAAACGATAAGGTTTCCTATGGTTTGGTCGCAAACGCTTCACTAGACGTTCGCCAATGATCAGACAATTGAAATCTCCCGGAACGACCGACGGCGGCAACCAAGCTGCCAACTGAGAGAGGGCTGTAGCGGCCGAAGGAGCTAGCATGGCCGTGAGGAGTCGTCGATTACCGAGGACTGCGTTTGAGACTACCGTTGTTTCCTCGGCTGTAGTCAGCTGACCAAACATGACAACATCAGGATCTTGGCGCAAAGCTGCCCGCAAGGCTTGAACAGCCGTGAAGCCTTGGGACGCTCTGACATTGCACTGATTGACCCCAGTCAAAGTGTGTTCAATCGGCTCTTCCACACTGGAGAGGAGCAGATCTGGTCGATTCAGAATATCCAACATCGTATACAGAGCAGTAGTTTTGCCAGAGTCCACCGGCCCGGCCGCAACGATCAAACCGGACTGTCTATGCAAAAACTTGTGAACTATTTCCAGAGCCTCACCGTGCAAACCCAAATGTTCTAGCGTGAAGCCGGCTGGTCCCTCGGCGAGCAGTCTGGCGATCACTTGTTCACCATGGTATGTCGGCCAACTAGCCAGACGCACTGAGACTTTCTGACCATCAATCACCGCCTTGAAACTTCCGTCAGCGGAGAGAGTCGGGGCAATCTTGGCCAAAGTCTTGAGACGAACCAAAATAGCTAGACCGGCGATCTTGGACAATTTCATAGATTCATAGAGTGAGCCGTTCAGACGATAACGGATCAAATAGTGCTCCGCCGTTGGCTCCAGATACATATCCGAGACACCCTGGATAAGAGCGTGCTTCAAGAGCGCATTGGCCAACTTGATCACTGACGGTTCGGCCGAGAGTTTGGCCATATCTGAATCTGCCAAACCAGCCAGCTTGGCTCCATAAGTGTTGCGTACAGCTTCGGCTTCTTGCTGGATAATTGAGCCAAAATGATCCTTCAAGCCTTTTTGATAGACTACGAGGGCTTCCTTGATTGAGGCCGTGTCGGTGAGACGCGACACGAATTTGGTCTGGAGTTTGGCGGCGAGCTCAGTGAGTACTTTTTGATTCTCCAGATCGAGCATGGCTACCTCCACATGATCCTTGTGGTGCGCATAAGCGACAACCTGATATTTGCGCGCCAACGGTTCGGGGATCAATCTCAGAGTTTCCAGAGGAATTTTCCGATCTTTGAGATCGACTGTGGGTACGCCCAGCATCAACGCCTTGATGCGATGCAATTCATCAGGCGTAATATTTCCTCCTTTGGCCAAGGCTTGCTCGAGTTTTTCACCAGTTTGCGCAATTTCAACCAGCGCCTTATCGAGCTCCGCCTGCCCTATCAAGCCAGCGGCTACGATGAATTTACCGAATTGGGTATCTGGGACGAGCATATGATCTATATTGTACCAAAGCCAATAGAAATAATGAACGGAAGCTTTTGTAAACACTTATGCTAAAATTGCTTTTATGAAAAAAATGGGTCACGAGGCTTTTACCCTCATCGAACTTCTGGTGGTGATCTCCATCATCGGCCTGCTGGCTTCAATCGTGCTTGTTTCACTGAATAGTGCCCGGACCAAGGCCCAAATTGCCGCTAGTCTGGAATTCGAGGCCAATGTCTACCACACCACCGGTGATCGCATCGCGGCCCAATGGGATTTCAATGATTGCACCGGAACATCTGCTTATGATTCTTCCAGCAATGGCAACACTCTATCATTCGCTGGCAGCCCAACTTGGTCTACAGATACGCCGACTGGCAGTGGTTGCTCTCTATCATTGAATGGCAGCAGCTATGCCAAGTATTCTCCTTTCAAGTTCCAGCCTCTAGGTAATAGCCCTGTAACCATCTCAGCTTGGGTCAAACCTTCCGCTATTACTGGAGCTGACCAAGTTATTGCCTGCCTAGGCGTCGATAGTGGCGGGGCAACGGCCATTGGCCTTTATATTCGTGGTTCGTCCAGCAAGTTTGGTTACTCTTATTCTTCGGCCAACGGTGAAGTTCTGAGCAATACTCTGGCTACAGCCGGACAGTGGCAATTCTTGGTGGGCACTTATGATGCCACTACCAACAAGATTTATGTGAATGGCAAACTAGAGAATTCGACACCATACAGTGGCGGAAATTTGCTCACCGGCGAAGCTTCCGTGGGTGTCTGGTGCAACTACACAAACTCCAACGACTTCAACGGCTTGATTGATGATGTGCGCGTGTACTCTGGAGCCTTGACGGCGGAAGCAGTAGGCAAACTATACGCCGAGGAAGCACCTGCTCATTTCCTGGCTACCGCTTCGAAATATTAGACTGATCTCTTGCGAGCTGTGAGTTTCTCCAACCTGGCGATATCAGCCTCGACTTCCCTCAAGCCCTCTTGCCAGAAGTCTCCGGAGGCGATATCCAGACCGATGCTCTTGAGGATATTTTCCGGGGAATCACTGTCTCCGGCCGACAAGAACTTCTCAATTTTTTGCCAGAAAGAAGGGTCTTGTTTGTAACGCCGGAGCAAAGCCTTCGAGACCAATTGTCCGAAAGCGTATGAATAGACATAGAAGAAACGCCTGATATGTCCCCAATGCACGAAGTAATAACCGTCATCCAGAGTCAGGCGGAAGCGTGGTCCGAGATAGGCTGACATATGGCGATTGTGGAGTTCAGCCAATTCCTGGTGGGAGACGAAACCTTTGCTTCGGACATGTTCATGAATAGCCTTCTCATAGTTGAAGCAGGCAACCTGACGGAAAATCGTGGAGATATCGGAATCGATTTTGTCGTGCAAGACGATGATTTTTTCCTCATCCGAAAGTTGATCGTATATTTTCTCGATGGCGAGTGATTCGAAGAGGGTGCTGGCTGTTTCGGCTAGAGCCGTAGAGTAGTCGCAATAGAGCGCGCCCTGACTCTGTGACAGCTCAGTGTGGAAAGCGTGCCCCATCTCATGAGCCGCCGTGGTGAAGGAACGGAAATCATCAGTATGATTGAGCATGACGAAAGTCGGCACCCCATAAGCACCCCAGCAATAAGCTCCACTCTTCTTGCCCAGGCGCGGATAGACATCGATCCGCCGCTCCTTCAAGAATTGATCGAAAACAGCTTCATAACGACCTGGCAAAGAACGATAAATCTCTTTGAGGTTTTGACAGGTAGCAGCAAAATCAAACTTCTTTTTGATTTCACCGATCTTGGCCCCGCGATCGGCATAGATGAGATGAGGCAGTTTGAGCAAGCGGGCTTTGATGGCGTAGAAACGGTGAGCCAACTTGGCTTGGCTGTTGACCGTCTCGATGAGCTTGGCTACTACCGCCGGGTCATTGCGATAACCCAAAATGGTATTTTCTTCTGGGCTGCGATAACCGCGCAGTTCATCGTTGATCTTCTTGTTGGTTACCACAGCGTTTATTTCCGCTTCCGAGAAAGGTGCTACTTCCTTGAGAATTTTGGCGATGGCCGCCGACAGAGCTTGGCGTTCCTGCTGTTTGGGCAATTGGAAAACCATGCCCAGGGCCTGAGCCAATGGCAACTGTTTGCCACGCCACGCAATGGTTTTGGTATTTAGAAACTTCTGATTGCCGTCCACCCACATGTTATAGGCAGGCAAACCTTTGAGACTCATGATCTTTTCCTCTGGAATAGATAGGTGGAAACGAGCCTGGTCGAAGATACGCGATAGAAAAACGTGGAAATGCCGTAGTTCCGGAGCGGCCAAGAAAAGGCGTTGCTGTTTCTTTGGGATTTGTCCCAGAGCCACCCGGAAGAAAGTCAGTTGATTGCCAATCTTGGCAGCCCGACCGGACAGAAGGGCGATGCGCGCCGAGACCTCAACATTGGACGAATCAATATCATGGAAGAAGTGCAGATACATCAGGAACTTGCCGCTCGAAAGCGCCTCGAGTTTCTCGAAATCGCGCAAGATGAGGAGTAATGACCGGCGATCGGTGAGATATTTCTTCTGCGGCGTGTCATAACGACGAGCGAAACGCTCCACGGCTTTTTCCCAGGCAGACATATCTTCATCGATCCGCGGGTCATGTGGCGAATCATAGAGCAAACTCAAATTCCAAGTATTATTTTTGGTGGTTTTTTTGGATTTCATATCAGCTGATCATAACAGAAACGCGGCTTATTTGCGTCTCGTTCTGATTAGAACTATGACAAAATTCGTGGTATAATGATACGGTAATAAATGCCTTCGTAAACAATAACTCCATGAGCAACAATATTCCCCCGAAGTTAGAAGATATCGCTCGCGAACAGAATGTGGACAATCTTCTGAACAACAAGGATTTCGCTGAGTTCCTGGCTGAGCATCCTGATCCTGACAGTATCGATCTCGATGACACGGCCGAAGTTCAGAAATACTGGCAAACCTTCGAAGCCAAAGAGAATTTGAAGGAACGGTTGCAAGAAATCTACAATCAGGAAGTTGGCGAGAAGTTGGGGCTTGAATTGGAAGGCTCTGATTTCTCATCTCTAGATAGTCATCTCGATGAGTTGGCTCTCGAGGATCCCGAGGCCCTGCTCGAGCTACAGAGAAAAATCTATACCTTCGAGGCTCTGCCGGCTGAAATCAAGCAGATGGAAGCGGAGTTGGCCCAGATGGGCGGAACCAGCGGCTTGATCGAGAAGCTGACTGCATTGAAAAAGGACCGCCAGGCGCTAGAAGTTACGGCTGATTACCAGAAGATTTTTGACCCTTCGCGTTTCAGCTTCGGTCGGTTGCGAGCCATGCTGAATCTGTCCTCAATCAGGAATATCGATCTAACCGAAACCAATCAGGCCATCAACGATCTCCAGGATCGTTACGGTCAACGATTCGACTACGAGAGTGTTTCCGCTCAAGTTGCGGAGCAAATCGCCAGCATCGAGAAGAATCTCTCTGAGATCAACGAGGCTGCCGCTCTGCGTGATACCGCGGCAGAGAGTTTCAGCCGGGTACGGAGTGAACTTTTGGATAGTGTTGCGGATGCCGCCGAAATCGCCAAGGCCATCCAAACCAGGATAGAGAAAGAATTTACTGATGTTCTAGCCAATGGGGGCATCGACGCCCTGAACGAAGCCGAGGAAAGACTTGAGACTTGGGCCAAAGGTACAGCAAACGGCGATTTCGATATTGATCCTCTGAAAAACATCGACGCGGCCGAGATACAGAAAAAGCTTGATGAGCGCTTGGAAGTATTGGTGTCCAAGGAGATCAGCGGGGCTATTAGCAAAAATAGCTTCGGCCGCAATCCTCTAACCAAGATGGAAAAGACTTTGGAACCGTTCTTGAAGATGGAGCAAATCGGCTCAAAGGACCAGGCGGAAATCCGCGAGTTCATCATCGACCAGATCAAGGAGGCCGCGGCCAAGCTCGGTACTTCAACCGAGGACAAAGCCAAGAAGCTACTCCTGAGGAGGATCTTGGTCAAAGCCACAAAATAATCCTGGTATAATAACTATCACCCGACGCAACATCTATGATTCAAAAACAAAAAGACACCCTGGCGAGTTTGTTAGCCGAAAAAAAGTTGGCTGAAGCCGGCAAAATGATCAAACGGACTGTCGCCGAACCGTTTGACGCCAAACAAAAAGGCGCCGCTCTCGCCGGCGTCGCCGCGGCCTATATGGATGTGACCAACAAGGTCAACACTCAGTATCGAGACGCTCTCAAGGAAGCTATCGCCGGATTACAAAAAGTTCAGCATGCCGAGCGCGCGGCCGAGGATAATGCTCAAATCTCCGAGGTCAAGAAGGAGTTGGGAGTTTAGAA
>JAJXVL010000021.1 GCA_021782175.1 bacterium | reverse complement strand
AATTGAGCTCCTTTTCTAGTTCGGCGAACTTTTCGGTGGTCAGATATTGGATGTCTTTGGACATAAAAATAAGAAAACGCTTAGTTTACTAAGGCTGATCGGGCTTAAGTATACCACAAAAGGCCCTTATTTGAAATACTCAGGTGTATTTACGGACATCCAGTCCATGGTGCGTCTCATCACGGCGGCGGCGCCGATAAGGTTGTGAACCGAACCGTGTTCCATAGTCACGGCAAAGGCATAATGCGGATTATTATAAGGCCAAAAACCGGTAATCCAGGAGTTGACATTGGCCTTGGAGACACCGAGCTCAGCGGTACCTGATTTACCGGCCGCTTGGACGTAGGGCACATTCAAGGCCACACTGGTTCCCTGCTCCACGCCGAGACGCATGCCCTGGTGAACAATATCGAAATTAGCTTTGGGCAAATTGATGATTCTTTCAATATGAGGACCGTCACCTTTCAAAACCGTGGGAATGAGTAAGGTACCCTCATTGGCCATAGCGGCCACAGCCCTCACGACTTGGACCGGAGTCACCTGGGTGCCATATTGACCGATCACCGTGTGATAAGTATCGCCAATATACCAAGGCTCATGGAAAACTTGCTCCTTCCAGGCCGGCGAAGAAACCAGACCGGAAGGTCCGCTCACAAATGAATCCGGGATAGCCTCGCCGAAACCAAACATAGCCAAATATTTATCAATATTATCCACACCGAGACCGGGCTGATCCTTGTAGCCGCCGCCGACAATATAGAAGTAAGCGTCTGAGGACATGGCGATAGCGTGGCGTATATCGAGTGGACCCAAGTCTTTCCAGTCACGGAAAACATTGAAAACCTTTGGGTCGTAAGGATTGGGAATGGAAATCGAACCGGTCGTGTACACGATCTTGTTGGGATCAATCACATGTTCAGTCAATACACCCATGGCCACATAGGGTTTGACGATCGAGCCCGGCGTATAGAGACCGTCGATAGCCCGATCCAGAAAAGGGTTATTAGGATTATTCAGTGTGGCTTTGATGGCGGCTTGGTCCGTCTTGTCAGACATCACCTGGGAGCTGTATTCCGGATAGCTAGTGATGGCAATAAGTTCTCCAGTCCGAACATCGATAATCGAGCCGGCACCGCCGCCGAAACCATATTGCGTAGCGATAGCTTTGATACTGTCAAAAAGTGCTGACTGCACCCGGCTGTCAATCGAGAGATCGAGTTCTGCGCCGGCCTGTGGCGGCTTGACGATGTTTTCTGAAACAACTTTGCCGCGCGCATCTACCTCCACCAGGCGTGAACCATTCACTCCCGTCAAAAGATCATTGTAATATTTTTCTACTCCGGCAATACCTTCGAAGTCATTCTGATAATAGAAACCATTGTTGTCTTTCGATGGGTACTGAACATAACCCAAGAGATGGGAGATACCAGGAATGTCAGCGTACTTGCGTTCGGGGACAGCATCCTCAACAAAGCCCGAAACGGCATTGGTGGTGCTAGTTGCCTGACTGGCCACTGCGGCTGACGGCGCGTTCCAGGCCAGAGGTACACCATTGCGATCGAAGATGGCTCCGCGGCTGGCGAAGATCGGCACCGGACGCAAGAGATTATTCTGGCTTTGGGCCAGATAAGAAGCCCCATTGAGCAATTGCAGATTGGCGGCTTGCAGTAGGAAAAGACCGGCCAACACCAAGAAAACCCCCAGAACGGCAAATAGGGTGCCGCGGCGAATCGGCTTTTCGAGGCGACCCTCGAGGCGAGCCGTATCGTAATGCGGCAAATTGCTGGAATCAATCAGGATTTCGTCTGGATCTATTTCACGGCTATGGCGGTTCATGGGCTGATCATAACACAAGGCCGCGCTGGACTCATTCCTGCTATAATAGGGCCATGGCAGGCAGCAATTTCATCTACGCCCTCTTGGCCGGTCTGGTCCCTTCACTAGTCTGGCTTTTTTTCTGGACGCGCGAGGATGAGTCACAACCGGAACCACGGTCACTCTTGGCGGGCTGCTTCTTCGCCGGTATGCTAGCCGTACTTCTAGCTATTCCACTAGAACAATGGCTAACCGGTTTGTCAGGTTCGTCCAATGATTTCAAATACACTCTCTGGGCCGCGGCCGAGGAAATGCTCAAATTCCTAGCGGTAGCCATAGTGGCCCTACGAGCGCCGACATATGACGAACCAGTGGACGCCGTCATTTATACCATTGCCGTGGCTCTGGGTTTTGCCGCCATGGAAAATACCCTATTCATCATGGGTCCAATGTCCACCGGCAACCTCTCTACCAGTATCATTACCGGCAATATGCGCTTCATCGGTGCCACTCTCGTACACGTTGTTTCTTCCGCGATGATCGGTTTTGCTCTGGGCTATACCTTCTATCGCGGCCGTCTGGCCAAATATCTAGCTTGGGTGGTTGGTTTGATACTGGCCATCACTATCCATGCCGCTTTCAATATCGCTATTTCTGGCGCCAGCGTCATCGGCACCCTCAAGGCTTTTGGTTGGGTCTGGGGTGCGGTAGTTATCATGATTGTGCTTTTCGAGGAAGTCAAAGCCGTGCGCCCGCCCGGGGAGTCCGCTCGTACGGATAACGACTCGAATTACAAACAAGCGATCTCTTCCACTTCCCTCGTACGGGGTGACCAGGTATAATTAGCTACCACTAGTCCTCTTTATTATTTATTTTATTTCGCCCTTAAAAAACCATGAGCAAAGATAAGCGATCTTTCTTCGAACGTCTAACCGGTGCTGTTCGTCTCGAAGAAGACGGCCAGATCGACAATGATGAGCTCGAATCACGAGCAATGTCTCCCAAGAGCAAACATGTCCGCCCGGCCGAAAGTGCTAGTTCTTGGATCGAGGAGGAAACCGAGAAAGACGCTGAGCTCACGGTGGATGTCTACCAGACGGGTGAAATGATCGTGGTCAAATCGATGATTGCCGGTGTCCGACCAGAAGATTTGGATGTATCAATCACCCGCGATTCCGTGACGATTCGCGGCAAACGCGAAGAAGAGCACGTGGCTGAAGGTGATGATTTCCTAGTTCGTGAACTATATTGGGGCTCATTTTCTCGTACAATTGCCCTACCGGAAGAGATCGATGTCGATGAAGCGGAAGCGGTCGAGAAACATGGTTTGCTCATCTTGAAACTGCCCAAGCTAGACAAGCGCCGTCAGTCAAAGCTCAAAGTTCGAACGGTCTGATTCAGACAAAACCTTATTCCCGTCAAAAGTAGTTTCTGAAAGACCTGCATAGTAACTACAAGCCCTAGATATCCAAGTTCGCCATTTTGGCATTGGACTGGATGAAAGATTTCCTGGCTGGCACATCATCACCCATCAACATATCGAAGACCTTGTCAGCATCCTGAGCATCTTCGACAGCCACCTGCTTCAGGATGCGGCGGGCTGGATCCATGGTAGTTTCCCAGAGCTCCTCGGCATTCATTTCACCGAGACCCTTGTAGCGCTGGATCGAAACCTTGGCCTTACCCTTGGTAACGACCTCCATCTCGACGGGAGCAGCGTCGGCCGGCGCCTCGGCAGCCGTGAGCAACTCGGCACGCGCTTCGGCATCTTGGGCGGATTCGTCTTCCTCCATAGCCTGATCGTATTCATGGCCTAGAGTTTTGACTTTTTCTTCTTCGGAATAGAAATAGAGAATTTCCTTGCCACGCTTAACTTTGTAGAGCGGCGGCTGAGCGATGTAGACATAACCACTATCAATGAGTGGTCGGAAATAGCGATAGAGCAAAGTCAGGATCAGAGTACGAATATGGGCACCATCCACGTCGGCATCGGTCGCTAGGATGATTTTGTGATAACGCAGATTGGCAATATCGAAAGTGTCACCGATAGCAGTGCCGAGAGCCAAGACCAGATTCTTGATCTGCTCAGAGCCCAACATACGATCGAGTCGGGCGCGCTCAATGTTGAGGATCTTACCGCGCAGAGGCAGGATAGCCTGGGTGCGACGATCACGACCTTGCTTGGCGGTGCCACCGGCAGAATCACCCTCCACGATGAAGAGTTCTGATTCGGCCGGATCACCCGTCTGACAGTCAGCCAATTTGCCAGGGAGAGTCATGCCTTCGAGCGCGCCCTTGCGCAAGACGCTGTCCTTGGCAGCTTTGGCGGCTTTGCGGGCCTTCATGGCCAAGATAACTTTGCTGATCATGGCGCGAGCGTCCTCAGGATTCTCTTCCAAGAAAGCGGCAAAGGCATCACCGAAGACCGTATTGACGGCGCTCTGAGCTTCCATGGAGCCAAGCTTGGCCTTGGTTTGGCCTTCGAACTGGATTTCGCGCAATTTCACAGACACCGCGGCCGTGAGACCTTCCAGCGCATCATCACCAGTGAAAGTTTCGCCGTCACCCTTGGCGAGATTGTTATTCTTGGCGTAAGCATTCAAGGTACGCGTGAGAGCCGTTTTGAAACCGGTGATATGCGTACCTCCCTCCGGTGTGTGGATGTTGTTGGCAAAACCCATGATCCGCGAAGTGACGTCGTCGGCATATTGCAAGGCTACTTCGACTGATTCTACTCCCTCGACTTTCTTCTCCACATAGAAAATATTCTTGTGTACCGGCTTCATGGAGTGATTGGTGAAGCGGATGAGCGAGACCAGACCGCCTTCGAAATAGAAAGTGTATGACGGAGCCTCGACGCCGGTCTCACGCAGATAGAAAATATCATCATCTTGACCGAAGGTCGGCATCTGGCCGCTCGCATCAATGACGCTGATCCGCAGGCTGGGTACCAGATAAGCTTGCTGACGCATGTGAGAAACAATGCGTGACCATTCAAATTTGATGCCTTCTTTGAAAATCTCGATGTCCGGCTCAAAAGTAACAATAGTGCCGTGAGTCTTGGTGCTGCCGATCTTCTTGACGGCCGCCTTGCGTTTGCCGCGAGAATATTCCTGCATGTAGACGCCGCCGTCTTTGTGTACTACGACCTTCATGTAGACAGACAGAGCGTTGACCACCGAAGCACCGACACCATGGAGACCGCCGGAGACTTTGTAACCAGTCGATTCCCCGCCGAACTTACCACCGGCATGGAGGACCGTCATGATAGTCTCGAGCGCCGAGACCTTGGTCTGCTTGTGTACGTCGATCGGGATACCACGGCCATTATCGGTAATGCGCACCCGATTGCCAGGCAAAAGAGCGATCTCAATATCATTGGCAAAGCCGCCCATCGCCTCGTCGCGAGAGTTATCGAAAATTTCCGTGACTAGATGATGCAAACCATCCGGTCCGGTAGTACCGATATACATACCCGGGCGCTTGCGGACTGGTTCTAGACCTTCGAGGACTTGGATGGATGAGGCGTCGTAATTACCGTTTGACTCGCCTTTTTTGACTGATTTTTCTTTGGCCATGAGAACTTGGAATAGGCTTGAATTGCAGTTGATAAACAAAAAAGCTCCGGGGCTTTTGTTCCCCAATTATAGCAAATAAGACACGAAGATGCACGTCGGAACATGGCCAAAAACCGGCTTGGTTGAGGGCTAGATTTATCCACAAATGAGGCTTCCCTTAGGAACTTTTTTTACTTTTGTATAAAGCTTTATCAGATCTTTGACAATCTTGTCACTGGAAAAGTTAGCGGCTGTTTCCTGGGCTTGATTGGAAAGTTTCAAACGAAGTTTTTCATCA
Source organism: bacterium (assembly GCA_021782175.1). Classification (GTDB taxonomy): domain Bacteria; phylum Patescibacteriota; class Minisyncoccia; order Phycocordibacterales; family PALSA-1337; genus C7867-002. The sequence goes on along the minus strand of JAJXVL010000021.1, from coordinate 1,281 downwards.
GCCAAAATTTCCTCTACCCTTTTTGCCGCTTCATCTTGAGAGGAAACAACGAAACCATTCTCGCCATTTTTGATTATTTCCGGGGCAACACCCACACTGTAGATTACAGGTACCAATCCCTGAGACATACCCTCGATTAATGACAATGAGAATCCTTCGTAACGAGAGGGTATAAACAAGATACTACCCTTGAGAGGTTTCAGCAGACCAGGCAACTTATCCTTGGTGGTATTGGCCAAGACTTTATGATTGGGAATCCTTTCTGTTAGCCAAGAAGTAATCCTTTTGTTGTTAGTAATACAAAAAGTGTTTTTTGGTATATTGGGAAATTTTTGGAAAAGATGTACCAAACGATCCAAGCCTTTTAGCTTTAGGGTGAATGAATCTCCGCCAAGCCGACCCAGGAATACCAACCCGGGATTAGAGACAAAATCTTTGACGGTGGGTTCATTTTCTAGCCAGTAATCCTCTATAGCGTTATGGATTAGATATATTTTGCTATCACAGACACCGATTGACAAAAGCTCTTGTCGAACTTTTTCGGAGGTGGCGATCACTGCTTCTGCATTCCTGGCAACATACCCTTCAATATCAGCAATATCCCGCAAGGGGCGGCGAGTTTTTATATTCAGCTCTTTAATCACTCCTTCAGTTTTTAAATTTTGCCATACTTTTTTGCATTCTGCTTCCAGATCCTTGGCCAAGGGTGTATTTTTCAAGAAACCAATCGTCGTGGAACCAAAATGACTTACAACTGGTATAGGGTAAGCCAGAAAAGGTAGAGCCGTATATGATGTTCCCTGCACGAAATCGAACTTCATGATCTCACGGCGCTTTTCAAGCAGTGAATAGAAAAAAAGAATGTTTCGCAAACCACCCATGTGTATGGGGGCTTCGACAAGTGAAACACTTGGATAAAAGTTCTTGGTAATTACTCCGGCTTGCTTAAGCTTCTGAGACATCAGGTCATTGATGTAGTGAGCGCCGGTACCTAATCTTTTTTCATTATGTATGAAGGCAATCTTCATTCTGAATGAAACAACCTTAACTTTTTCTACCTTTAATAGCAACTATTTTTAGCAGACCGTGCTAGGATAGCCCCATGAAGACCCTGACCGAGGAAATCTACGACCTGATCGTGATCGGTGGTGGACCAGCCGGCATGATGGCCGCTGGCCGAGCGGCTGAACGCGCCCGCTTGGACAAACGCTCCTTGAAGGTGCTCCTCGTCGAGAAAAACTCCGGCCTCGGGCGCAAACTGCTCCTAACCGGCGGCGGCCG
>JAJXVL010000003.1 GCA_021782175.1 bacterium | reverse complement strand
CCTATACGGCGATGCTTCCGAGACGTATTGCTACCGAGGTTCATGGTGATGCTCTGGACATCAATGTCAGAGTATTGAGCCTGAACGCGAACGGTCTCAATGGCAACCTTCTGCTGACCGACGTTCAAGACAGAGCTTGAGAGCGGGCCAGAGGTCACGGTCATGACACCGGAGACACCCGGGGTAGTAATACCGCCGGTAGCGCCGCCAGTGACGGTGGTCGTGGTGGTGGTCGTCGAGCCGGCAGCCGGCGTGCAGACGTAACCAGCCGGGCAAGCAACAGCGACGGTCGAGCCAGTGGCTGACGAAGCTGAAGCACTGCCGTTCAAAGCCGCACGAGTCAGAGGACCGACGAAGCCGGTATTCGGAACACCGTGAGCAGCCTGGTAAAGCTTAACAGCGGCCTGAGTCTGCGAACCAAAGTAACCCTTGGCAGCAGCACCCGAAGCAATGGCCGGAATGTTGAAACCAGCAGACATAAGAGCCGTCTGCAAAGCAACAACGTCAGAGCCCGTCGAACCAACCGTGAGGTTAGCCGAGAAGGTATAGCCCTGAGCTCCTACGACGGTGGCGAGAGCCAAGACGGCTACGCCGGTCGCGAAGATAACTTTTTTCATAGCTATGTTTTTGATAATTAACAATGGACCCCCGGTCTTACTTTTTAATATTTCGGGGAGACATTGCCTAGTAAGACTGATAAATCCACATTCCTCCGTCGTACTATCGACGTCCGAACAGAAGAGTTAGTGGTGCACAAATAGGACTAGAGACAAGTGACATGTTCAGTTGTCAAAGTCCGACTAAACCCAGAGCTTACGCCTTGGGACGAACGCCTGACCAAACGACTGATCTGGCGCTCGTTGCAAAGCATTATAGCGCATAGTTAAGCGGTACGGCAAAAATGTTTAATGTGGATAACTCTAGGTTATTTGACCCGAAAAGTCAAGTTTAGGGCCCTCCCTAGCCGTGCTCTGGCATTGGGCGTCTATTTATAGTCTTCGAGCGCTTATTTGAGTGAATACCGGCTCCAACGGCGCTCCCCTTCCTTCTTTATAACCCCCTTTTCGACTAGTTCCAGCAACTCTCTCTGGATGGTCTTCTCACTGCAATCCTGAATAGCTCGCGAGAAATCTTTGATCGTCAAATTGGACTGTTTCTGCAGAATAGCCAGGATATGTTCCTGTCTCTGGTTCTTCTTGACCAGACTTTGGGCATGTCCTTTATTGGTATTTTGATCTTGGATGGTTAGCCCTGGTTTGTTCTTCTCATTATGACTAGTCCCGCGAACATCCGCCTTGAAACCGGAACTGAAGAGATCTGGTGTCTTGAAGAAGGACTCTGACAGAACATATCCGGCATTCTCAGCGCTCTGAGCCAAACGATCACGGAGCATGATGATAATGCTGTCTATCTCCCTTACCAACAATATATGGTTCATCTCAGATATCAGATTGGAAACTCTGGCCACATTGAGTAGAGAGATCGTTTCTAGAGCCGAACCAAAAAGTGACTGGATAACGGCATTCTTATCCCCAGGCACCGACGATGAGGCTGTAAAGGACGAGGATATCAGACTCATGCCGCGATCGCGCAATTCCCACTTCAAGGGTTCATCGTCCTTGAGTAATCCTGAGACCAGGTACAGGGCGGCGGTAATCTTCTCTGTCTTTTTGAAGATGTAGACTAGATAATCTTCTGCCGAGAAGAAACCTAGCGATTTCCAGTTTATAGGATCCTGAGAAGGCGGTATAGGATTTTGTTTGTCTTTATTGTCCATCAGAGTAAATAGGGTTTGTCTTTTATCTTCTGATGTCTTATTGAAAAAGACATCGCACAAACCCATATCAGACAGAAGTATTATATAGGCCAAAAGGAGAAAAGCAAGCTTCCATATGATATGATGACTGGCATGGCCAAGAAGAAAAAGGCTGACCCAGGCAAACAGACTCGGTTTTGGAACTCTCTCAAAGATGAGACGGTGCATGCTATCATGGCCATCTTCTCTTTCCTGATAGCTCTGATCTCCCTCCTAGCGGCTTTCCACCGGACTGATGGCAGTGATTTGGCTGGATTGGTTGGTCAGTTTGCTTTTGATTTCCTCACCAAGGCTTTTGGCGTAGGCTATTTCCTGATACCGATAGTTACTACCCTCCTTGGCATCGCTTTTATCAAGGGGGTGGAACGGCGCTTCGATCTGATCAAGACTATGAGCGCAGTGATTTTCTTCCTCTCTGGTCTGGGCCTGATCTATCTCCTGCCTGGTGATCTGGGTGGTGTGGTAGGCGGCTGGATCGCTAGACCTCTGGTCAAACTCGTCGATGTTTGGGCGACAGCCCTTTTCCTCATCGCTCTCCTATCTGCTTCCCTCGTGGTAATGTTCGAGTGGCATATCACCTGGGAAGGCCTGGCCTTTTGGCACCATGCCGAGGATGAAGAAGCCGAATCCAAGGTCTCCAGCAAACGCAAACTAGCGGCCTCAGCTGAAATGGACTCTGACGAAGAAGCGATGGTGGCTTCGGCCGTCGCTGCGGCCAATGCCGAGGAAAGTGGTACTGATGAGGAGCCCGCCGAACAGAACCCCAAGGCCAAGCCACCCATGACCGAAGTCAAGAAGACTGTCAAAGCCAAGAAACTGGAGTGGAGCGAGGAAGAAGAGAGCGGTTTTGCTTCTTCCGTGGTAGTACCTCTCCTCAAACCTTTCACTCCCCCGCCGTTGTCCCTACTCGAAAAAGATCGCGGCAAACCAGAAACTGGCGATATCAAGGCCAATGCCAACATCATCAAGCGTACCCTCCAGAACTTCGGTATTACCGTCGAAATGGATGAGATCTCTATCGGCCCGTCGGTTACTCGCTATGCCCTCAAGCCGGCCGAGGGTGTCAAACTCTCCCGAATCGTCGGCTTGAACAATGACCTGGCCTTGGCCTTGGCCGCCCACCCTATCCGCATCGAGGCCCCTATTCCTGGCAAATCACTAGTAGGTATTGAGGTGCCCAATACAGCCAAGACTACGGTTGGTCTGGCCACCCTTCTATCTTCACCGGACTACCAAGAGTCCGAGAAACCCCTCCTCACTTCCCTCGGCAAGGACATTGCCGGACGGGCCCATTTCACCAATCTGGCCAAAGCCCCGCACATGCTCATTGCCGGTGCCACGGGTTCAGGCAAGTCTGTCACTATTCATGCCGTGGTCACTTCCCTGCTCTTCCGCAATTCACCGGAAAATCTCAAGTTCATCATGATCGATCCCAAGCGTGTGGAAATGACCCTTTACAACAAGATTCCCCACCTACTCACCCCAGTCATCACCGATCCCAAGAAAGCAATCCTGGCTCTCAAATGGGCCGCCAAGGAGATGAGTCGTCGCTATGATGTCCTCGAGAAAAGCGCCACTCGTGATATCGATTCCTATCACAAGAATGTTCTGGCTCCTGCTCTGGCCAAATACCGCAAGAATCACAAAGACGACGAGGAAAATGCCGACAGTGAGACTTTGCCGGAAACGATGCCTTATATCGTCATCGTGATTGATGAATTGGCTGATATTATGCAGACTTACCCGCGTGAACTCGAATCAGCCATTGTTCGTCTGGCCCAGATGAGCCGCGCTGTCGGTATCCACCTCATCATTTCCACTCAGCGACCGAGCGTCAACGTCATCACCGGCCTCATCAAAGCGAACATCCCTACCCGTGTAGCCTTGCAGGTGGCTTCTCAGATTGACTCTAGGACTATCCTGGATCAGCAGGGCGCTGAGAAACTACTCGGTGCTGGTGATATGCTCTATCTGGGCGGCGAAATGTCCAAGCCTGTCCGTCTGCAATCAGCCTATATCTCCGAATCTGAGGTCAAAAGAGTCGTCAAATTCCTGGCTGATCAATACAAAGATGAGATTATGGGTGAAATCAGCCTGACCACCCCGGAGGCTGGTTCTAGTGCGGCCTTTGACTCCATGGGCGGCTTGTCCGGCGCTCTCGATGGTGACAATCTCGAGGAAGAAGATGAGATGTACGAACCAGCTCGTGAAGCCGTAGTTTCCGCCGGCAAAGCCTCGACTTCCTACATCCAGCGCAAACTTGGCATCGGCTATTCCCGAGCCGCCAAACTCATGGATATGCTCGAGGAACGCGGCGTGATCGGTCCAGCCAATGGCTCAAAGCCTCGCGAAGTGATCGGTGTCGGTACAGGTATTGAGCAGACCGGTACGACTGACAATTCAAATGATATCCTCACGCCTTAAAATCATCAGCCTGATACGCTGGGCTATCGGCTTGTTGGTTATTGTCTTGATCGCGGCTTATGCCCTATGGCGTTCCCTACCATACCTCAACGGACCAAGTGTTATCATTTTCCAGCCCTTTTCCGGATCATCAATCGCTTCTTCGACTGTCACGATCATTGGCCGCGCCGAAAGAGTCAACAGTCTTTCTGTTGACGGTGTCCCCTTATCAATGGACCAATCTGGGTCCTTCAAGGCCAATCGGGTGATCTTCCCTGGTTCCAATACCATCACTATTCGTGCTACCGACCAATTCGGTCGACAGACTGAGGACATACTCAAGGTTTTGGGTACGGTACCTCTACCGGCCACTACTACTCAGCCCTAACCCAAAAAGGTTAGCTTTTTTATTTACCAACACGCTCGCGATATTCGCCAGTCTCAGTGTTGATCTTGATGATTTCACCAGCATTGACGAAGAGCGGTACATTGATAGTGGCTCCTGTTTCCAGAGTAACGGTTTTCTGACCACCCGTAGCGGTGTCGCCTTTGACATTGGGTGGTGCTTCTGTCACCTTGAGCTCTACCGTGATTGGGAATTTGAAACCCATCGGCTGTTCTCGGAACAAGAGCTGCTCAATCACCGTATTGGGCTTGAGGAAGCGTCCCTGAGGACCAACAGTCTCTTCATCAACCTTGAAACGCTTGGATGGATCGCTAGCCTCGCAGAACCACCATTCGCCACGATTGTTATATAGATACTTCACTTCGCGAGACTCAATCTCGGCTTCGTCGACTTTTTCGGACTGGTGGAATGAGTACTCCGTCACCTTGCCGGTCATCAGATTCTTGAGCTTGGTAGCGTTGACGGGCTTGCGCTGCTGTTTGCGGAAAACATGAGAAGAAATGACTTCGTACGGGGCTCCGTCCAAAACGATGAACTTCTTCTCCGTAATTTCATTGTATTCAAGCAAAGACATAGTGGTATGGATATGCGTTAATAGAGCCTTATCCTAGCCGAACCAGGCCAAAAATGCAAAAACCGCCAGGTCTGGCGGTTTTGCCTTACACTCCAATCTACTCTAGTTCTCTTCGAATTTGACGCGCACAGCCTTGAGAATTTCTTCGCTAATTTCGGGATGTTCTTTCAGGAACTGGCGCGTGGCATCATAGCCACGACCAAGCTTGAGCTCGCCATAGGCGTATGAGGCGCCGCTATGGCTCAAGAGACCGTACTTCTCACCCAGAGCGATCAGTTCCCCTTCTCGAGAAATACCCTCGTTGTACATCAGATCAAACTCTGTTTGCTTGAATGGCGCGGCCACCTTGTTCTTGACCACCTTGACCCTCACCCGACCACCCATGATCTCTTCACCCTTCTTGATCTGGGCAATACGGCGGATATCGAGACGTACTGAGGAATAGAACTTCAGAGCTTTGCCGCCCGGCGTGGTTTCCGGATTGCCAAACATAATACCGATCTGCATGCGGATCTGATTGATGAAAATAACTACGGTCTTGGACTTGGCCACGATAGCTGTGAGTTTGCGCAGAGCTTGCGACATGAGACGAGCCTGGATGCCGACATGCGCGGCACCCATATCACCCTCAATCTCCGCGCGCGGCGTGAGAGCGGCCACCGAGTCAATCACTACAACATCCATATTGCCGGTCCTGATCAGGCTCTCGACAATTTCCAGTGCTTGCTCGCCCGTATCCGGCTGGGAGATCAGGAGGTCATTGATCTGCACTCCCAATCGCTTGGCATACTCCGGATCCATAGCGTGCTCCGCATCGATATAAGCGCACATGCCGCCCAATTTCTGAGCTTCAGCTACGACATGTAGGGCTAGCGTGGTTTTGCCGGAAGATTCCGGACCAAAAATCTCCACAATACGTCCCCGAGGCAAACCACCAATGCCGAGAGCGGCATCGAGTCCGAGTGAACCAGTCGGAATCGCTCCGACATCAACGCGCGGCTTGTCACCGAGACGCATGATAGCTTCATCACCAAATTTGACTCTGATGGCATCCAGAGCCACGCTCATATCCGCGGCGGCGTGCGAGCCGCTCGGCTTGCGCGAAGGAGCCTCCACCGTATCAGCATGAGAAGCGGCGGGTTTGTTTTTTTTGCTGGGCATATGTTGGATTATTTAGCGACGTAAGGCAGGAGACCCATGAAGCGCGCGCGCTTGACGGCCATAGCCAGCTGACGCTGGTACTTGGCAGAGATGCCCGAACGCTTGCGGCTGATGAGACGGCCGTGTGGGTTGAGAAACTTGCGCAAAATCTCCGTATCCTTGTAATCGATATGCTTGATATTATGCTGGCTGAAATAACATTGTTTTTTCATATTGGTAGACTTTTACTATAACTTGATTGAATGATGTTGCTTGGGGTAACTAGAGGTAACTAGAAAGGAATGTCGTCCGGATTGATCTCTTCTTGGGGATACTCGATGGTATCGCCGGGGGCTTCCCCGCCAGAAGGAGCCGTCTCGCTCTTCTCGGTAGATGCCGGAGTACCACTCGCTGAACCGGCGCCAGGCGCCCGAGAACCAAACTGAACATTGTCAGCAATGATCTCTGTGCGATATTTCTTGGAACCATCACCGGCATCCCAGGAACGAGTTTGCAGGCGGCCTTCGACATAAGCCTGAGAACCTTTCTTGAGATATTGGGCACACAACTCACCAAGACGGCCGAAAGCCACAATATTGTGATACTCGGTGGTATCTTGGCGATTGCCATCCTTGTCCTTGAAGGAGCGGTTGGTAGCCAGACTGAAACTAGCGAGCTTGGAGCCGGACGGCAGAGCTTTGAGCTCTGGGTCGCGGGTCAGATTGCCGATAATGAGTGCTTTGTTTAGATACATAGTGGTAATACTAGTGTACTAGGATTAAGCCTCTTTGACCATATTGTCTATACTCTTGTCCATCTCTTCGATGGTAGCCGGAGCGGCTGGAGCGACCTCCTTCTTGGCGGCGCTATCCTCAGCCACAGTTCCCTGATTGCTCGAGGATTGCTTGACGAAAGCCGCGGCCATGACCGGAGCACGCTTACCGAGATAAGTATTCTCACTGGTAGTAGTGATGAGAAGCAGACGCAAGACGCTCGGTACAACTTCTATGGCCTTTTTCAAGGCTTCGATCTTGTCCGATCCGACCTCGAACTTGATCCAACCGAAAGAAGCTACTTCGTATTTGTCATACGAACCAGAGACGGTCTTCTTGCTAATAGCGTAAGCAAGCTGCTCATGATGCGGGGCCTCCTCAGCGATCACGGTGGCACCAGCCTCAGTGATCAGAGTACGCACCTTATCAGCTTCGGCAGCTACCTGCTCTTCTGGCACACCAGCGATCAAATACCCGACCTCATAGACCTTTTGACGGTCATCTCGAATGTTTTCTTGCATAGTTTTGGCAGTCAGCGGCCCCTTTTTGATGATTTCGGGGACCCATCTGGCTCAATAGAGCCTCGTGGGACTGGCTGCGATTATTTGATAATACCACTCGAGATTAACACGACTTTTTGCCATACGCAAGAACAGACGGGCCAAATAGGTTGTTTCAACCTAACATTTTCAAGTTCAAATTTCCTTCAAAAAAGTCTCAAATTTTGATGAATTTTTCAGATTCTGACTTTTAGTAAAAACAATCAACTGTGATTACTTCCTCAGGAAAAGTGGCGCGGTCGGCATACTATTGCCCTCCACCAAACCTCGAATCGTCTCCGCGGTCTCTGGCAAAATCGGCGCGAGTAAATAAGCGACTTTGTACAACCGCGCGACCAGATCACTGATGATGAGCAGAGCGGCCTCACGATCGGTCTTGACTAGCTTGAAGGGCGCCTGACTCTGAATGATCCGATCAGCCTCCCCTATTTCCTGCCAGATGATATTGGCAGCCGCCTGGATATTGTAAGCATCCATAGCTTGGCGATAAGCCTCCGGATACTCCACGGCCGGCAGAGAGATCGGCTGGGGTAGATTGTCGGCGGCCATCTTCATGATGCGACTGGTCAGATTACCGACACCGTTGGCCAGATTGGCATTGTAGGCTTCTTTGAATTTCTCCTTGGTAAAAGGACTATCCTCGAACGGCGATAATTCGCGCGAAACGAAATAGCGCATGGCTTCTGTGCCGTATTCATGAATAATCTCCAGAGGGTCGATGGTATTGCCGAGAGACTTGGACATTTTGACGCCGCCTTCACCAGTTACAAAACCGTCTATCACAATCGTCCGTGAAGGTGGTAGACCGGCTGCCATGAGCATAGCTTGCCACATGGCGCTCTGCTGACGCAGATTGTCCTTGCCACAGTACTGCACTACCCCGCCAGAGAGAACCCACCATTTCTCGAAAGCCCCCGGCACTGTCTCACCACGGACCTGATCGTCGGGCCAACCAATGGCAGAAATATAGTTCACCAGCGCATCGAACCAGACATACATCACCTGATTTGGATCATCAGGTACTTCGATACCCCAGGGCATTTTGCTCTTGAGTCTGGAGATACTGAAGTCCTCCAGGCCGCGGCTGACAAAAGCCTTGATCTCGTTGTAGCGGAAATTCGGCACCACGAAGTCCGGGTGAGCTTCATAGAAAGCCGCTAACTTCGGACCGAAGGCACTGAATTTGAAGAAATAATTCTCTTCTTGAATGATCTCAAGCTCCTGGAGCGGGTGCAATGGACAACGACCATTCACAAGCTCTGAATCAGTTTTTTCCAATTCGCAACCAACGCAATATTTGATGGCATAGTCTTTCTTGTAGATATAGCCGTTCTTGGCTACTCGGCGCCAGAACTCTTGGGCGGCCGCGATGTGATGGGGATCCGTGGTCCGCACGAAGTTGACCTTGTCCTGGATACCGAGAAGTGGCAAAAGCTCCTTGAACTTGGCCGCATTCTGATCGACGAAAGCTTGTGTCGAAATCCCCGCCTGAGCGGCCTTCTGGTAAATCTTGCTGCCGTGTTCGTCGGTGCCGGTATTGAAGAAGACTTCATGGCCAGTCAGGCTCTGCCAGCGAGCAATGATATCAGCCCGAATAAACTCTAGCGCATGCCCGACATGAGGCTCTGCGTTGACATATGGCAGGGTGGTCGTAATATAAAACGGTTTTTCCTTCATGACTCGGTATGATGGCTGTTCGTCACGGCTCTCTCGGCAATCTCCTGCTTCTTGTACTTCTCGATATCATGAACATATTCCATGAGAGCGGCCGAGAGCGGCACCGCGATGATAGCACCCAGCAAGCCGGCCAGCTTGGCACCAATCACCAAGGCCAAGATGACCACAATCGGCGAGATACCCACGATCTTCTTGACCACCAGCGGATAGAAAAGCTGACTTTCGAACTGATAGATGATGATGTAAAGACCGATCAGGAGCAGACCGGTGCCTACTCCGCCTTGAGCAAAGGCGATCAGGATAGCCGGCACAGAGCTGATGATCGGACCAAAAACCGGAATGATTTCGAAAACGGCGGCAAGAATCGCCAAGACCAGCGCGTGCTGAATACCGACAACCATGAGGACTAGATAGACCAGCACACCAACCACTACCCCGAGCAAGAGCTGACCCTGGAGCCAGTAGCCAATCTTGCGTTGTGAGCGGCGCCACAGATCAATGACATAGTCGTGATGCTTGGTCGGCGAAACAATACGCAGGAAGTCCGCCACACCCTCTTCTTGGACGGATAGATAGAATGACAAGACTACGATCAAGGTGAAGCCGAAGAAACCACCGAAGAGCACGCTGGCCGTCTGGAAGGCGCCGGCCGAGCTGCCGACCAGGAGACCGCGCAAGCCATTCACAAAGTCTGAAAGCGAAATAGCGCCGGGAGCCAGAGCGGTCGAACCGACATGGAAGCCCATACTCTGGATCGGCGTCCACAAGTCTTCGAGCGAAATAGTTTTGGGCAAGTTGGCCAGGAAGGTCAGAAGATCATTGACGACCATCGGCACGAAGAAAGCAATGAGGAAACCCAAGACCGAAGCGATGGCCAAATAGACGAAGATTACCGCCAGAATACGGTTGAGCTTGTAGCGTGTCAGGCGCAGGACAATCGGCTCTACAGCTGAAGCAAAAACTACCGAAGCCACCAGGAGCAACAGAATATCGGAAATATAGTAGAGAGCCAAGAGCAAAATAGCCACCATGAAAAACCGGACAATAGTACCAGTCGAGAGCGAAAGTCTGGTTTTGCTGCTAAAAGGCGCGTCGGGCATGGCTATATTGTAGCACAATCAATACGATAACTATCTAGAACGCTGACCGGCTTCATTTCGCTAGGAACTAGGCCTGGAAAGTCAGGATTGGTCGAAGATCTTGTTCTTTGGAGCGTCCGACGAGAGCCAGATTCAAGCCCTTATCGACAAAGATTTCCCTGGCCAGAGTTTGAATCTGCTCAGCTGTCACGGCGCTGATTTTGGCAATGAATTCCTGAGGTGTCTCGACTTGCGATTTGAGGATTTCCTGCAAGCCAACAAACTCGGCTTGAGCATCAGAAGTTTCGAGCTCTAGCATGGTCGTACCTGCGAGGTAATCTTTGGCCTTTTGCAGTTCGGCAGCGGGTACCAGCTCATCCTTGAGCCGACGACATTCACCGATAATACCTCGGAGACCCTCGACCACTCGACTATTATCAACGCCGGCCGCGATAGTGAAGGAACCATGATCAGTTGATGGATCATGAGAAGCTCGAATGTAATAGCAAATACCGAGCTCATCACGCATTTTACTGAAAAGTCTGGAGCTCATACCACCACCAAGTACCGCCGTGAGTACTTGCATGATCGGTGCGCGACTATCGAGTATCGGAAAGGTTCTCACCGCCAGGACCAAGTGGGTTTGATCGGTGTCTTTGGCTTCTATACGCAGAGCTGGAGCAGTTTGTTTTTCTAGGACTGGCAATTTGGAGCCCTTCCCTTCCGTGGAAATCTTGTCGAAGGCTTGCTCCACGGCCTTACGAACTGAGACTTCTTCTAGGTTGCCGGAGACGACCACAGTTGTAGCTGAAGCTACATAGTGATGAGCTCGATATTCCAAGAAACTCTGACGCGTGAAAGACTTGATTGTTTCTTCTGTGCCGATTACTTCCCAGCCGGCTGGCTGATCACCATAGAGCAGATTGGTCAGCACATTATGAACCCGGTGTTGTGGCAAATCGCGGTACATACGCAACTCCTCGATAATCACCCCCTTCTCCTTGGCAATCTCTGACTCATCAAAGAGTGGGTTCTGACACATATCAGCCACCACGTCGAGCACCCGATCGAGATGCTTGGCATCAGCCTTGGCGTAATAGCCGGTAAACTCTTGGGAGGTGAAGGCATTGTACTGAGCCCCGATAGCATCGAGCTCTCTCGAAATATCACTGGCGCTTGGTCGACGCGGAGTCCCTTTGAAAACCATGTGCTCCAAGAAATGCGAAATCCCCGAGATATCTTTGGTCTCGTATTTGGAGCCGGCCGCCACCATGACCAGTACGGTCACCGAAGGGTTCTCCGGAATAGGTATAGTCACTAGACGGAGACCGTTGGCCAAAGTAGTTTTGGTAAATTTCATGATAGTACAGATATTAGCATATCAGACATATGCATATGTCTGATATGCTTACTACTTCACTTCGAATTCGCCGCCATCCTCCAGCTTGATGAACTCAATTCCATTCTGGGAAAGAACCATTTCCGGAAGAGTGTGCTGGAAGGCGCTACGGACGGCATCGTGTACCGGGAAAGCCAAGCGCGGCTTCACTTGGAGAGCATAGTCGACAGCTTCACCGATCTTGATCCAAGGACCAGCCACCGGCAGAGCCAGAACATCGACAGGCTTCTCCGGATCAACCATAGCATCACCAGGATAGAAGAGTTTATTCTCGATAAGAAACCCCACATTGGATACACGCGGCAAAGACGAATGGATGACGGCGTGGAGCTCGCCATAAGCTTCAAGATGAACACCTTTTACCTCGATGGCGTTACCATGCTTCATGATGTGGTGCTCGATTCCCTCTCGCGCAAGAAGATCACCGACAGCATCATTGGCAATCACCGAGACACCGGGCGAGCGTTTGGCGAGAGCTTTGACCGATTCGAGATGGAAGTGGTCGGCGTGTTCGTGGGTAATCAGGATAATATCGGCATAAGCGATCTTGTCATGTTCCTCGATCGAGTACGACCCCGGATCTGTGACGATGACCGTATGTTTACCTCCTTGACCCGGAACCTTGATCACCATACAGCAATGTTTGAGTTTTTTGATATGCATGGGCTTATCGTACTATATGCGGCTATACTTGGCCAATAAGCCAACAAAAAAGCCCCGTCAAACGAGGCTGGAACAAACTACACAACTGGCACCACGAAGATCACCCTCTGTTCGCCATAACATTCCGGAGCGTCCCAGAGGAGCCATCTGATGCTGTGACTAGCGAGGTGATTTTCCAGAACAACCTGGATTCCTTTGTCGTACAACATGAAGGCTGTGGCGACGCCGTCTCCTCGTAACAAGAAGCGATGCTCATGGACAATCCAGCGAATCTGCGCCTCAGTCAGACACAAATCCACAAGATCCACACCGAAACTTTCAAAAACAACCTGAGGAGAGCAGTCCTTCACGAGTTCGAAGAGAAGGAACTGCCTCTCCAGACTGTCGACTTCCGCTGGGAGGAAGAATTTGTGTCGGCCGGGCAACTGGCGCAGACCAATCGCCGACATCTGAGCAATGTCAAAACAAGTTGGGATATTCATCCGTCAGGATTTATACAATAGAAACACCGCCAAGTCTAGTGGACCTATTTTATTTGATTTTGCCTCGGAGATAATCCAGCAAGCTGCCTTCCGCCACTCTCTCCTGCTTACCAGTATCACGATCACGCACGGTCACACCAGCATTCTTCTCAATGGTGTCGAAGTCTACAGTCACACAGTACGGCGTACCGATCTCATCCTGGCGGCGATAGCGCTTGCCGATATTACCATTATCATCGAATTCCACGGCCCCAAATTCCTTTTTGAGCATTCTGAAGATATCACGAGCCTTTTCAACCAGGACAGGCTTATTCTTCAGGAGCGGAAAAACAGCGATTTTGACCGGAGCTACAGCCGGAGCAAACTTCAAGAAGACACGCTTCTCACCGCCCATCTCGTCCTCGGTATAAGCCGTCGAGAGAACAGCCAGGAGTGAACGATCAACACCAAAAGACGGTTCGATCACATGCGGGGTGAAGCGGCGTTTCTCGGCCTCATCAAAATAGGATAGGTCTACCTTGCTGTATTCGGCGTGGCGCGTGAGATCATAGTCCGTGCGATAGGCCAGACCATAGAGCTCCTTGCGGCCAAACGGAAAGTCGAATTCGAAGTCGATCGTACGCTTGGAATAGAAAGCGCGGTCAGCATCCGGCACTTCGAGCTCGTGGACTTGCTCGCGCTTGAGACCGATATCATTGTTGAAGGCGTGCACTTCATCGCGGAAATGTTCGAAGGTCTTCTCCCAATCTTTCGGATCAACGAAATACTCGATTTCCATCTGTTCGAATTCACGCGAGCGGAAGAGGAAGTCTCGCGGGGCGATCTCATTCCGGAAAGCCTTCCCGATCTGAGCCATACCAAAAGGCATAGCCGGATGCTGGGAATCCATCAGGTTCTTGAAGTTCACGAACATGCCCTGGGCAGTCTCGGGGCGCAGGTAGGAAATCGAGGAGGCCTCGCCAGTAGCGCCTACCTGTGTCTTGAACATCATGTTGAATTGTTTTACTTCGCCGAATGTACCGCCGCAATCAGGACACTTCTTGGGATCAGTGAGTTGGTCTTCGCGGAAGCGATGATGACACTTCTTGCACTCCACCAACGGATCTGAGAAACCACTCGCATGACCAGTCGCCTCCCAGGTGCGCGGATTCATGAGGATAGCCGCGTCCATGCCATACATATCATCACGATCCGTGACGAAGCGCTTCCACCAGAGAGCCTTGATATTATTCTTCAGAGCCACGCCATAGGGACCATAGTCCCAGGTTCCGGCCAAGCCACCGTATATTTCCGAGCCTTGGAAAATAAAGCCACGCCTTTTGGCTAGCGAAACGAGCATCTCCATGAGATCTTCTTTTTTGGGCATGAGGGCATTCTAGCCTAGAAGACACTGCTCACGCAACGCTTCTAAACCTACCCTATTGAATGATAAGTCTAGGGTTTTTTGACTACCGTTTCGAAACCATTCTGGAAGGAACTGTCCGTGCTATAGCTAGTTGTCAGATAGCTCTGTGTATCCTTGAGTGTGGTGTTGGTCCAAGTATCCGTGCCGGTCAAATTGGCCTGATTGACTAGGACCGGGGCTTGGCCAATCTGATCTACTGATGGCAAGAGAGATACTTGGAAAGAAGCCTCGCGACGGCGTGTGGTACCGGCGGTGTAAGTACCCACAGTACCGACATTCCAAGTCACCGTGCCGCTGTTGCTATCGTAGGAAACATCCTCACTAGACGGACTAACCTGATTGAGCCAAGTAACATACGGGGGCAAGGTGGCTGTCACTACCGCATTGTTGACGACACTGGAAGTATTATCGACAGCCCAAGTAATCGTATAAGTCGTCTTGGCTTCTGCCTGGGGTGGGATCGGACCAGTGTTGGTGAAGGGTCCTTCGTTACGGAGCACGCGGCCTGAGAGAGACAGTGTCGAAGGAACTTTGATATTCCTAACGACTTGTTCCGTATTGAGCGGCACATTACTCTGATCGGTCCGATCAGCCGTGACCGAGGCCGCAATGGTTATTTCCGGATTGATGATATTGTTCTGCTGATTCAAGGAAGGCACGATGGCAAAGGAAACATTACCCGTAGCGCCAGCCGCGACCGAAGCCAGCTCCTGGTTGGTCTGCTGATTCCAGATCATATTGTCGTCGATCGAGCGGAAGTAACCACTCAGAGCATTGACCTGGCTCTTGTCATAGGCACCGCCTGTCAGATGCGCCGAGATGATCGCGTTCGTTAGCGGATTGGGCGTATTGTTGGACCAACGAACGAAGACCGTGACGGAGCGGCCCAGATTCCCAATATAATCAGCCGTAGAGTTGTCATTATTCACTGAAACAACCAAAGACATGAAAGGTTTCTTGATCGTGACATCGGCTTCGGTAGAGGCGTAAGGCGTACCAATCACCAGGATAGAGTCCGGATTGCGCGCGCCTGTCGAGAAGTGGAAGGCTCGAAGGTCACCATCCTCACCGGTCAACACACCGTGAATGGTAATACTGCGGCTGCCTCCCGGCGGCAAGTCACCAATATTCCAAACAGTATTACTATTGTCTGCCGACGGCAGTGAGGCACTGGTGAACTTGTAACCAAAGGGATAAACCGCCGACAGAAGTACATTCTTGAGAACATTGACCGAGTTTGAATGCACATCGACAGTCAGGTCAAAATTACTACCCGAAGAAGCTTCCGAGAGAGCAGTGACATTGAGCGTCACTGGCGAAGAATTGATCAGGACATCATAAGTCTGGACCTTGGTGAAAACCGAACTAGAACCCTGGATACCATAAGTGATTGTGGCGGTAACTTCCTTCTGGAGATTCTGTTCGCCGAAGATAATAGCTTTGACAGTCCGCGTCACTGAGCCGCCTGGAGCAATGTCGCCCAACAATTCCTGATGAGTATCTAGAGCAATAGTCGTGTCATTGGGATTGGTAGTGCCCGCCGGGAATTGCACAGCCAGATCCGCTCCCTTCAGAGTTACGCTGTTTTTGTTGACGACCGTGATATCCAGCGAAATAGGCGTACCGCCGGGAATAGAAACCGGGCCGCTGATGGTCACATCAATATTATTACCAGAAATGAAATTGGAGCCGTTGAAGAAGAGGTAGGCTCCGGTAGAAACAGCCGCCACGCAGAAGATGGCCGAGGCGATGAGGATTTTGGTGAAAAGAGACATGTGTTTTTTTTGGGGCTGATAGTCTAGACCGGCCGCGGTCTTGGCCCGCGTGTCCTTGTCTTCTTCGCTATCAGGATGATCCCAATCAGTCTTGAGATCGACTGTCCGATCAGCGAAACGCAATTTGCGGCGAGTGCGCACCTCCGGCGCATTGCGCGAATAGAGAGATTCCTTGAGATCTTCCAAACGATTTGGTTCCTCATTGGCCATGGGCCATATTATACCCCAAGCGGCAGAGGTTGGAGAATAGAACCCGAGAACTATAGATGACTAGCGGCAAGAGCTTGGTTGATCTGTTGGACGAGGAGCTTCTTGAGTGGCAAAGCTTTTTCGACCAGGTCCGCGGTGATCACCGGCTCAGTCAGGAAAACAGCGAAACGCGTATCATCACCAATATAGCCCATCTGATGCAGGAGCCGGAAAACTATCAGGACTTCCGCGAGCTTGAGCGTCGACGGACCATCGATGCTCTGTCGCTCTATATAGCCGAGACTATCCGCCAGACAATCATAGAGTGCCGGCTCAGCATCCTCACCTTGAAGCAGACGCCGGAGTAGCTGAGCCAATCTGGCCAGCAGGGCTTGAGCTTCCCTATTCAGTGTGATTCTCTGATCAGCCTCTGCGCCGACCAAGCGCCAGAGATCACGACCCCGCACTAGGGAGAAACTTCCTCGGGACAAATCGATCGTGTGGTAGCGCAACTTTGATTTTTCCAGACGGATACCTTGAGCAATGGCGGTCACTAGGCCCAAGTCCCTAGTGAAAATCTGCAGCACTTTACCGGCTTCGCCATAAGGTTGAGCATTGATGATGAAACCGGGGGTGGTGTGGACGCTATACATATGATGCCGGTTGAGCTTGGTGCCGCGAATCTACTCGCTGCGGCGCAAGTCCAGAGTCGCGCCAGGCTCAAGTTTGACCAGTTTGGTCAGACGCTTGATTTCGGTCTCATTCTTGGAGATCAGTGCCTTGAATTCTTCAGGGACTGAGAGAATCGCCATGTCATTGACGGTCAGACCTTTTTCCTTGCGCAGATCCTGGATCTTGCGCAGAAGTTCGCGCAGTTCCCCTTCTTCCTTGAGAGCGGGGGTGATCTCGAGATCAAGGACTACTTCCTCGGCATGAGTCAAATCGAAGACAACTCGCTTCACATTCACTTCGGCCTGAATGAGCTCCACCAGAGCCGGTTCAAGCTTCTGGTACTTCTGGTCTTTGACAAAGAGAGTGGCTAGAGGCTGGCGGACATTCAACTTGGCTTTCATGCGCGCCTCCAAACCAAGCGAACTAGCCTTGCGTACCAGTTCCATATCATTGATGAGGGTCTGATCAATTTTTCCTGCCTCCGGCCAATCTTCCAGATGCACACTGTCCTTGGTCCCACCGGCATTCTGATAGAGCTCCTCGGCAAAGAATGGCGTGAATGGTGCCATGATCTTGGTGAGCGTCAACAGGAAATAAAGCGTAGTCTGCAGAGCTTCCACTCTGCCGCTGCCCTCTTCCTTGAAGCGGTCACGCGAACGGCGGAGATACCACTGCGACAAGTCGGCAATGAAATCGCGGATAGCACGCGTCGGCTCGAAAAAAACATAACTTTCGAGATGTTTGGTTACGGTCACGGTCAACTCATCAAGCTTGGCGATGATCCAGCGATCGAGCACATTCTTTGAATCCCGCGATACGATCACCTCGGGCTTGGCGTACATTTCGTAGAACGAAGCCACATTGGCCGCTAGGTTGAAAACTTTCTTGACCACCTCGTCGACGGTCTTCTCATCGAAGTTCTTGGACTCGCCCGGCTGGTTGATGGAATACATCCAGAAACGCAGGGCGTCGGCACCATAACGATCCATGAGCATCATCGGGTCAACGATATTGCCGAGTGACTTGGACATCTTCTTGCCCTCGGCGTCGAGAATATGGCCGAGACAGATGACATTGTTGTAGGCCCGACCCTTGCCGAGAATAGCTCCGACGGCATGCAGAGTGTAGAACCAACCACGCGTCTGGTCGATGGCTTCAGAGATGAAGTCGGCCGGATAAGCTATCTTTTGTTCCTTGGCGCCGCCGAACCAAGCGCGCCAACCGCGGGCTTTCGACCCTCCGAAAGGATAATGATCCTGCGCAAAAGGCATGGAGCCGGAATCGAACCAAACATCCAAGACTTCCTTGGCGCGGTGCATTTCCCCACCACAAGCGCAAGTAAGCTTCACCTCATCGATAAAAGGCTTGTGCAGATCCAGCTCATACTCCGTATTGTGCGGCACGATGCGGAAATCGAGTGGGCGGGCCTCGGCCTTGTGGATATAATGATCCTTTTCATAAGCGATAGTCTCGCTCCGATCCCAGCCAGCGGCTGCGGCCATGAGCATCATGGCCGGACTACCGTGCGTGACGATGAGGATATTTTTGCCGGCGTATTTGCTCTCGATGTCATAGAGGAAGTCACCCATGCGCTTCTTGAGCGCGGCATAACTCTCAATGCCCCGCGGCGCCGGATCGAAGCGACCCACACTCATAGGAAAAACTTTCATGAACTCATCCAGACTATGACCATCGAGCTCACCCAGACCCATCTCGCGAATACGCTTGTCGGTAATCAGTTTGTCAGCCGGCAAACCGACAGTCTGCTGGACAATCTTGGCTGTCTCCTGTGTACGCGGCAAAGGCGAAGCAATGATCAAGTCGATTTTTTGAGCCTTGAGGGTTTCTGCCGTAGCGGTGGCTTTGGCTCGGCCATGAGCCGTGAGATGGTTGGCGACTTTTTCGTCAGAGTTCAGGATATTCTTCACATTATCCTCAGCCTCACCATGGCGCATGACGAAATAATGGTTCTTGGGCGTCTGCGTGACATCAGCGATCGAGCCAACGACCTTGCGGGCGTGACATTGATGACAAGTCCAGATCGGCAGCGGCGTACCCCAATAGCGCTCGCGAGAGATAGCCCAATCCTTGACCTCGCGGAGCCATTCACCGAAACGGCCCTCCTTGATATAGCCTGGTTCCCAGTGGATTTTTTCATTTTCAGCCATCATCTTCTCGCGCAATTCAGACATGCGGATATACCAGCTATCGCGGGCAAAGTAGATGAGCGGTGTTTTGCAGCGCCAGCAAAATGGATAACTGTGCTGATACTTCTCCTTGGCGAACAAGAGGCCGCGGCCGGCGAGATCCTTGATGATGGCTACCTCGGTCCCTTCGTCTTTCACAAAAGCTCCCGCCAGGAAGCCGCACTCCTTCTTGAAAGTGCCGTCTTCGTGGACGAGATGATGCTTCGGCAAACCAACCTTGGTGCCGAGTTCGAAGTCGTCCTGACCGTACATCACCGCCGTGTGCACGATGCCCGTACCGTCAGTCGTGGTGACAAAATCAGCCGCATAGACCTTGAAGGCATTCACGAGCTTGTCCTTCTCATGATGCGAGATATTGTCTCGCAAGAATGGGTAGAGCGGCTCGTATTCGAGGCCGACTAATTCTTTTCCATAAATTAAGTTATCTATATAGAAAGGCTTTGTTGTGTCTTTTTTCTTTGCTTTCTCCTCCAAAACAATCATTCGATCAGAAGCTAAAATGTACTTGCCTTTATCATCAACGGACTGTTTATCCATATCTATCTGGACATATTGAATATTTGGGTTAACAGCCAATCCAACATTGCCAGGTAATGTCCAGGGTGTAGTCGTCCAAGCCAAAATAAAAGTTTTGTCGTCAGTAACAAGATTCCCAATTTTTTGATTTGGCTTAGCCTTAAACTTCACCGTCACCGACATATCCTTCACATCGGCATAGCCCTGAGCGAGCTCGTGCGATGACAGGGCCGTACCACAACGCGGACACCAAGGCACGACCTTGTAATCCTTGTAGACCAAACCTTTGTCATCAGCGGTTTTGATCACATTCCAGACTGATTCTATATATTGGGGCTTGTAGGTAACATAAGGATCATTGAGGTCCACCCAGTACCCCATGCGGCGGGTGAAGTCTTCCCATTCATGCACATAAGTCCAGACGGACTCCTTGCACTTCTCATTGAAAGCCTCCACACCGTAGGACTCGATCTCCTTCTTGGATTTGAGACCGAGCTGTTTCTCCACCTGGAGCTCCACCGGCAGACCATGTGTATCCCAACCTCCCTTGCGGCGGACATGATAGCCACGCATGGTGCGATAGCGCGGAATAGCATCCTTGAAAGCACGGGCTTCGAGATGGTGAATGCCCGGATGACCATTGGCCGTCGGCGGTCCTTCATAGAAAGTAAATTCGCCGCGCGGCGAAGCTTTCTTCAGCGTCTGGCCAAAAATATCCTGCTCCTGCCATTTTTTGAGCGTGGCTTCTTCGCGCAGGACGCGAGCCGGCTTGTCAGTCGGTTCGGGATTGGGAGAAACGGACGGGTTGTTTGACATGAGCTACAGCTTACGGCAAAAAGGGCTCTATTTCAATCATAGACCGGTTTTATCATCATTTGGTTTATCTTGTGAGAGCTAAATATTTCTTAGAATCCATAGCATAGATACTTTGTATCCGAGCAGCAGTGAGGGCACTACTGTAAACACGCACTTCCGCGATCTGTCCATAGGTGAATTGCCCTGGACCACAAAAATCACAAGCTCCTATCGCCAGATTGGTAGTCGGAGAAGTGTTGACACTGAGAGACCGAGACGCCGCCTTGGTTCCATCAATATAAATTGTTTGCGTTGTGCCGTCATAAGTACCAGCCAAAAAATGCCACTGATTATAAGAAGCGATCGGAACATATAGATTATACTCTGCATTGGAGTAAACATCCCATTCATAATGTCCAGCGCCATCATCTCTCAAAAAACCACCGTAAACATTACCTGTACTCGCAATAACAAAGGTTTGATTACTGCCTGTAACTTGGTTCTCCTTGATCCAGGCGGTAACAGTTATATTATTAAAATTTAATGGTATACCGCTAACATTCACATATTGGCTGGCACCGTTTAATTTCAATGAGTATCCAGCACCGGTAGGTGTATCGCCATTAACCCAAGTCGGGCCATTGATCAGGACACCGTTGTAATGATTACCTGAAGAGTCTGTGAGTGTACTGCCTGAACCATCAGTAAACTTATATTCACCTACCAGATTGACGCCGGTGGTCTGATATATATTCGAATCCAGTTGTAGACCGGCGGCAACCTGTCCTTTGGCTCTGGCACTGTTGAGTGAAACCAATACCACAGATGCCAGAAGACCGATGATAGATATCACCACCAGAAGTTCAATGAGAGTGAAGGCGCGGAATTGGCAAAAACCATCGCGCAATCGGCGTGAACCAAACCGAGCTGATTTCATGCAATAATTCTCTCACAGGGGGGGTGCTGAGTCAAGAAGCAGGTCTGGAAAAACAAAAAACGAACCCTGAGGTTCGTTGTGAAGCTTACCGATCAAACTGTTTCGTAGGATCGGGCATGCACCTTGAGCGGAAAGCGCAGGTACATATCATAGGCAATGAGAAGAATCGCGTTCAGGAAGGCTGTGGCTTCCCTGGTTCGGCCCCTTCCTAGAGCCATGGTTAGCAAATCTCCCCCTAGGAAAAGAGCGATTCGCTCAGTCATGCCGACACAACATGGATTGAGTCGGCCAGACAGAGCCTCGGGTATACTGCCAGCTTCACGCTGGAGACACTTGAAAGCAATCAGGCCGTCGACAAAATGCAGGAACTTTTGCCGTTCAGCTGCGCTGCCGGACCGCCGCTTGTTGATCTGCCCTAGGAGCAGGTCAAATTGCTGTCTCTCCTCTTCCGAAATCGTGGAGAGGAATTGACTGACTGGCCCGACGACTCGGACCATCTCGATTTTTTTCATGGCAAATTTTGTGCTGGGTTCAGCTACAACTTTATCACATCAACCGCGGAACCGTGATACCCAAGAGCCACAAACCGTCAGTCATGGCCGCGAGGAAAGTTTGGACCAGAGCCACGCGATACGGGGCCTGCGGCTCAGCCGGATCGGCGATCGTATGATCACTATAGAAACTATTGAAGGCCGCAGCGAGCTCAATGAGATAAGTAGCCACTAATTGCGGCGCCTGCTCGAGGCCGGCCCGAGCCATAACATCCGCGAACCGCCCCAGGAGCCGCTCCAGTTGGCCCGGCACCATGCTGGCAGGAATTTTCTCGGCCGGCTTGATGCCCGCGGCGTTTGCCTTGGCCAGGACGGCCGCCGCACGCACCGCCGCGTATTGCAGGTATGGGCCAGAATCGCCCTCGAAAGAAATCGACTTGGCCGAATCAAAAACGATATCACTGCCGACAGTCTGGCGCAGGATAGTGTATTTGATAGCGGCAATGGCTACCTGGGTAGCAATCTTATCAGCTTCGCCGGGATCCAGAGTCTCGGCCCGCTCAGCCATCTTGGCTCGCACCAATTCGCGCATATCAGAGAGCAAACTTTCCGCGGTGATGACATTGCCAGTGCGCGAGGACATCTTGCCGGAGGCGAAACGCATCATACCGTGACCGATATGTTTGGTCTTGGACCCATCACGCTCATCCACCAGACTCAAAACTTTGAGCATTACTTTGAAATACTCGTTCTGTTCGCTGGCCGTCACGATGATGGACTGGGCCGCTTCTGGATAGTGCTCGAATTTGGTGATATTCAAGCCCAAGTCCTTGGCCTCATAAGTCGGCAGACCGTGCGAATTCACGAAGACACGTGTGTGCAGACCGTGTTCTTCCCCGTGGAAAACGATAGCTCCATCACTCTCGACAAAAACTTTGCCGAGATTTTGGCGGACCACCGAGAGACCGATCGGGGCCATGTTGCTCTCATAGAAATAAGTATCGAACTTGGTACCCAGAATCCGGTAGAGCTCCTCGAAATGATCTAGACTCCAGGTGCGGCCTCGATGATAGATCTTCTGAACCGCCGGGTCCGTACCCTCATACAACTTCTTGTTCAATTCATCGATCTCGGCCTTGGCGACCGGATCGGCATCATAAGTCTGGGTGCCGAGAACATACATTCGTCCCAAGAAGGCGGTACGCAGAGCAATGGGTGCCTGATCAGCTGGCATTTCAGATAGATTTTTCTGGACGGCCCAGACAGCCTTGGCCACATGGAGACCAATGTCAGCCGGGTAACACAAACGGATGACTGGCGTGCCGCTTGCTTCGATCAAGCGCGATATGGATTCGCCGATCGTATTCGACATCAAATGGCCGATATGAAAAACTTTGAAAATATTTGGATCAGTATACTCGATCATCACCGGAGCCGTGATGGCACCAGCCTCCCCGGCGCGCATTTCCGCCAAATTGGATTTCAACCAATCACCCGACTTGGCACCAGACTTGATGTGCGAAGCCATCATGATGATTTGTTTGGTCAGAGAATCGGGCTTGATCTTGAAGTTGATGAAGCCTGGCCCGGCGACCGAAACTTCAGCAACGAAATCAGGCCACTTCCCCGTGGCGGCGGCTATGAGCTTGTCCGCCAAAGCTCTGGGGGAGAGTTTGAGTGATTTGGCTCCTACCAGAGCCAGATTGGTGGTGAAATCACCGTTGGTGGCATCTTCCGGATAACCAACCGTGACCAGATCGGCAGCCAAACCGGCCTCCTCGGCTAGAGCAGACAACCTCTGTATCAAAACTTCTTTCATTTGCATGAATGCCATTGTAACAGAGCCACTCGGCACTGGCGATAAATATTATTATTGACTTTTTCTGACATATGAGCTATTATTATAAAGGAACGGGGTGTTGCCGACGCAAGTCGGGGCAACGAAGCGGAGTCGCAAGGCTAGCTGGTGGCTGATACTGGGACGGACAAATTGTCCTGACTTGTTCGCCCAGTATCGCGTCTCCGATGCTTCCCTAGGTCCTGGCTGGGGCCGCAGGACAACATTCCAAGTACCTCCTCCCCTCCTCGTGTGGTGTCCGATCGTCCTTTGGGGACACACACGAGTGAGGGGTCGCAGCGCGGTTTGCTTCATCGAATTTTCGATAAGAAGCGACCGCGCTATTCTTTTTATCTTTTTGCCTATTTTCGTTGCCTATTTTTTCGAGCTGCTTTTCTTGGCGGTCTGTTTCTTCAAGAGCTCATCAATGCGCACGGCAATCTTGTGAAAATCAGCTTCCTTGCGGCCACGCGTAGTCTCGGCGGCTGTGCCCAACCGGATACCGGAGGGATCGGCCGGCGGCCGACTATCAAAAGGAATAGCGTTTTTGTTGACGATGATGCCTTCTTTCTCCAATACTTCACTGGCCAAACTGCCAGGTACGCCGCCAGCGCCTTTTTCATTGATGACATTGGCCATCCAGGTATCAACGAGGATCAAGTGCGAATCAGTGCCACCTGAGATCAGCCGCCAACCACGCTGTTTGAGTTCACCTGCGAGTACTTGAGCATTCTTGAGAACTTGATGAGCGTAGCGTCGGAAAGCCGGCGTATCGGCTTCGCGCAGAGCCACCGCCACAGCAGCAATCTGGTTCAAGTGCGGACCACCCTGCAAACCAGGAAAAACCGCTTTGTCTATCTTCTTGTCTAGTTCGCGATCATCCTTGCGCACGAAGATCATGGCCGAGCGTGGCCCGCGCAAGGTTTTGTGTGTCGTCGTGGTCACAATATCAGCATATGAGAAAGGTGGCGGATAGACACCACCAGCTACCAGACCGGCAATATGAGACATATCGACCATGAGTAAAGCTCCGGAGGCATCAGCGATATTCCGCAATTTGGCCCAATCGATTATGCGCGGATAAGCCGTATAGCCCGCCACGATGATTTGCGGCTTGGCCTCGATAGCCTGTTCCAAGAGCTGATCATAGTTGAGCGTCTCCGTGATCGGATCGATACCGTACGGTATTTGGATCCAGGACTTACCCGTCATAGATACTTTGTGACCATGAGTGAGATGACCGCCATGATCAAGCGACATGCCCATAATCTTGCCACCCAAAGGTACCAGTGCGGTATAGACAGCCAGATTGGCCGGCGAACCGGAGAGTGGCTGGACATTGACATGCCATTCCGAGGCGCCCAACTTGAAAAGTTTCAGGGCTCGCTCGACACACAACCGCTCGATCTTGTCGGTGATCAAATTGCCACCATAGTAGCGTCGCCCCGGGTAACCTTCGGCATATTTGTTCGTCAATTCCGAACCGAGAGCTTCTAGGACATCGGCCGAGACGTAGTTCTCTGAAGCGATCAGATTGACCACGCTCTTTTGGCGTTTCTTCTCAGTGACTATAAGCTTTTTGATTTGAGGGTCTTTCATGGCTAGATTGTATCATGGTCAAAGAAAAAGTCTGCTACCCTACTCGAGCAACAGACTGCTATCCAATATAGAAATGTCTAGGAAGATCACAGACCCAACTGCTCCTTCATCAAGGCCATGAAGTCCGCTTTGACCTCGGCAAACGGACGATTGGCATCGATCCTCACCATAGGCACGAGCAGTCGGCGAGTGAGCCAACGCCTCCGGCCAAAAAACTTTTCGTAACCCTCATGGACTTTCTGATGGAAGGCCACGGCCCGATCATCGAAGTGGTCATAATGGCCACTACTCGAACCAGCCTGATTGCGTTTCTGGGCTCGACGCATACCCTCCTCCGGCTCCACATCAATGTAGACATAGAGGTCCGGCAAGATCATCAACTGACGGCGCAACTGCCAGAAGAGTCTGCTGACCAAGCCGCCGGATTGAGCGTGGACATTGTAAGCGTACGATGAGGCATCGAAGCGGTCCGACACCACCGATTTCCCTGAAGCAAGCGCCGGCCTGACCAAGTTGACCAAATGGTCGAAACGGGCGGCAAACATGAGACAGAGGGTTGTTTCTGCCGGCGCCGTAGCAGCCAGAGGATTCTTGAGCGTGGTCTCACGGATAGCTTCACCATATGGCGAACCACCCGGTTCACGAGTGAACAAGACCTGATCGCCAAACTCGGCTTTCATGGCTTGCCAGAGTGAAGATTTGCCTGAGCCTTCTCCCCCCTCGATAGTGATGAATTTTGGTTTATTCATAGTGGGTGATATTTTCTGGAATAATCCTAACAGAGCAACTGCCAAAAACAAAACAAGCAGGTATAATAAGTCCATGACCAACTACAACTCACTTCTCAGAGAGATTATGGAGACCGGTGCCGATCGTGAAGGCCGCAATGGCTGGACCAGAGGCCTATTCACCAAACAGCTACGTTTCCGCATGGCTGACGGATTCCCCGCCACCACCACCAAGAAGCTGGCTTTCCGCAGTGTAGCCGCGGAACTCTTCTGGTTCATGTCCGGCAACAGCGACAACAATGTTCTCAGGAAACTTGGCTGCGAAATCTGGACAGCCAATGCCAACGCTGATTATTGGAAACCCAAAGCCAAATTCGATGGTGACCTCGGTCGCATCTACGGCGTCCAATGGCGATCCTGGCGCAAACCGGACGGCACCACCGTGGATCAGATCGCCCAGGTAATTGAGAAAATCAAAAAAGATCCCAATGACCGCCGTTTGATCGTCACAGCCTGGAACCCCGGGGAGCTGGATGAGATGGCTCTGCCGCCCTGCCACATCATCTACCAATTCTTCGTGACCAACGGCAAGCTCTCCCTGCACATGTTCCAGCGTAGCTGTGACATGTTCCTGGGGGTGCCTTTCAATATCGCTTCCTACGCTCTGATGCTCCACCTCGTAGCTCAGATGACCGGCCTCATAGCGGACGAGCTCATCCTGACTCTCGGCGATGTCCACATCTATCATGATCATTTCGAGGCCGTGAAGGAGCAGCTCTCCCGCGAACCTCTACCTCTGCCCAAGCTCTGGCTCAATCCGGAACTCAAGAGCCTCTCTGATATAGAGGTGCAAAAACTCCAGACACCAGATGATATCTACAACTGGGTCAAGCTAGAAAACTACCAGCACCATCCGCCGATCAAGGCCAAAATGGCTGTCTAGAGCTTTTGTTTAGCGGCCACTGCTACCAAAACCGTTCTGACCACGCGAAGTTTCTGAGAGAGATTCGGCTTCCTCGAAGGAGATCCGGTCTACTTTTTGGATCAGGAGTTGGGCGATCTTGTGGCCTTTTTCAAAACTGAAATATTTGTCTGAGAGATTCATGATGCCGGCATGCACTTCCCCGCGATAACCGGAATCGATCACGCCGCCAAAGTTCTTGAGACCATACTTGTGGGAAAGGCCGCTCTTGTCCCAGATCAGACCCACATAACCGTCTGGAATTTCCAGAGCCAGACCGAGGGGCACTGATTTGCGTTCGCCCGGCTCTAGCTCAAAGGGTTCTACTGTGAAGAGGTCCATGCCTGCATCGCCCGGATTGGCATACTGCGGAATCTGCGCGTCAGGATGAAGTTTTTTGATGCGGATTTTCATCTGAGCTGATTATTTCTGGGCGGCTTCTTCCACTTTGGCGGCAAAACGATCTTGGTTGTAGTTCTCTACTTCCTTGTTGACGATCTGCAATTTCAGACCACAGGCTTCGAAAATCTCCTTGGTACGTTTGCTGGCATGATAGTCCTTGGCGGCCACGACCTTCTTGATGCCGGCGTTGATCAGGATCTTGGCGCAGGTATAGCAAGGCGTCATGTGACAATAGACCGTGGCGCCATCCACCGAAATGCCGATCTTGGCGGCTTGGGCAATAGCATTCTGCTCGGCGTGAGCGGTGCGGATACAGTGCTCAGAAGTGGAGCCATCCTCGTTGACCACCTTGTGCATTTCGTGACCGACTTCATCACAATGCGGCAGACCAGCCGGTGAGCCGACATAGCCCGTCACCAAGATACGTTTGTCCCTGACAATGACACAGCCGGAGCGACCACGATCACAAGTGCCGCGACTACCGACTAGCTCAGCGATCGACATGAAATATTCATCCCAGGACGGTCGGTGGTATTTGTGTTCTTCATTCTTCATAGTAGTGATGATTACAAAAAATAGTATAATACATCTCAATGATAAAAGCATTCCTGATCGCCGCCCTCTCCGCTGACGGCTTCATCGCTAGGGATTCCACGGCTCCTTCGACAGCCTGGACCAGTCCGGAGGACAAGACTCGCTTCGTCTCTCTGACCAAGGCAGCGGGCGTTTGTATCATGGGATCCAAGACTTGGCAGACTTTCGGTAGTCGGCCGCTCAAGGAGCGGCTGAATATTGTCTACAGCCGCCGGCAGTTCACTGATTTACCGGCTGGTGTGGAGACAACGAACAAGACTCCAGCCGAATTGCTCCATGAACTCGAAGACCGCGGCTTCCGTGAAGTAGCTATCTGCGGCGGCGCCTCTATCTATACCCTCTTCCTCAAAGCTGGCCTCATCGACCGGCTCTATATCACAATTGAGCCGGTCCTCTTTGGTCGCGGCATCAAACTTTTTGAAGAGATACCGGAAGTTCGTTTAGAGCTCATCGAAACTGAGCGCACAGCCACCGGTACCCTTTTCCTCACTTACGAGGTCAAGAAATAAAAAAACTCCGATCTCACGACCAGGAAGTTATCTTTAGCTCAAAAGCAGTCATGAAATTGACCTCGAGGACACGGAATTTCCCTGCTGGGAAATTCCTCTGCACTCGCGCCAGTCGCGCTCGTGGGGTCCTCTCGACCAATTTCATGACTGCTTTGTACTTGCTCGAAAAACTACAATTTGTAACTAATCAAAAAGTATCTAGACACTACTTCACATCGACACCCATCTGACGAGCCGTGCCAGCCACGACTTTCATGGCGGCCTCGATGTCAGTAGCATTCAAGTCAGGCAGCTTCTTCTCAGCAATCTCCTTGAGTTGAGCCTTGGTGAGAGTACCGATCTTCGAGAGGTTCGGTTTGCCGGAGCCTTTTTCCTTGCCGAGAGCCTTCAAGATCAAGCTCGATGTCGGCGGCGTTTTCAGGACAAAATCGTAAGTACGATCTTCGTATACAGAGATGACCACCGGGATCATATCGTTACCCATCGCCTTGGTGGCGTCGTTGAACTTCTTGGTGAAGTCACCGATATTCACACCGGCCTGACCGAGGGTCGGACCGAGTGGTGGGGCCGGCGTAGCTTTGCCGGCCGGAGCGATCACTTTGACTTTCTTGATGATTTTCTTGGCCATATTATTGATTGGAAGCGAAACTTATTGAAGCAGCGCCATATACCTTAGCTTATACCTTCTTGACTTGCAAGAAATCGAGCTCGACCGGCGTTTCGCGGCCGAACATTGAGACCAAGACCTTGATCTTGCCGCGCTGAGTATCAACCTCGCCAACCTTGCCCTCGAAATCCTTGAAGGGTCCGTCAGCGACCTTGACCAAGTCCCCGGGCACCAGGTCGATCGCATGTTCCGTCTCAGAGCTATTCATACGGGCAAAGAGAGAATCAACTTCGGCCTTGTCGAGTGGCACCGGGAAGACGCCTGATCCGACGAAGCCGGTCACGCGCGGCGTGTTGCGTACCACATACCAGGAATCATCCGTCACCACCATATCCACCAGAACATAACCCGGGTAGATCTTCTCTTCTTCTTCGACGCGCTTGCCGCTCTTGACCTTGATCTTCTTCTCGGTCGGTACCACTACGGCAAAGATCTTGTCGTCCATGCCGAGAGACTCGATGCGCTGCTTCAGATTGCGCGCCACGGCATTCTCATAGCCGGCATAAGTATGGATGGCGTACCAATTGCGCTCGCCAGTGATTTGTTGTTTGGCCATAGTCTTGGAAAAATGGATCTATTAATGGAAAAGCAGCGTGAGCAACTTGGAAAAGACAAAATCGGAAACACCGAGCAAGATGGCAGTGGCAATAGAAATAACGATGACCTCGACCGTGAAGACGATGGTCTGTTCCCTGGTCGGCCAGTTGACATGACTCATCTCTGCTTGTGTGTCCTTGATGTATTGATTGATTCCCATGTTTTTGGAGTATTAAAAAACCCCTGCGGGGCCTTACAAACAATATAATACACCCGTTTGGCGGGGTCGTCAACACAACGTTATCGAAGACCCTACTGACCAATCAATCAACAAAAAACCCGCGCTTTTTGGTCGCGGGGCTTTTTGCTCGAATTTGAGTGATTACAAACTACTCAATCCCATAAGTGATCGAGACATTGTCAGTCACCTTCTGTTCACCGGTCGGTACTTCCGGAGCCATCACTGCCTTGGATGACATCACATCAGATACACCCATACCGTAGACCATGGGCCGCGGGTACGAACCATTATTCTCTGAGAAGCTCATGACCGGACCGAGCTCGACACCGAGCTGCTCCGCCAATTCCTTGGCCTTGGTCCTGGCGTCAGCGATAGCCTTGGCGCGGGCCTCGGCCTGGACAGCCGTCGGATCATCCACCGAGAAAGTCAGACCATTGACGCTCTCCACATTCAAGGCCCCAATGGCCGAGAAGAGCGTGCCAGCCTGGCTCAAATCACGAACCTTGACCTGAACCGTTTCCGAGACATCATAACCGGTCAAGACCTGACGACCAGGCGGACAATAAGTCGTACCGCCGACAGTGGTCGAAGCCGGACAAACAGCATTCTGATACTCATAATGCGGGTTGATATTGTAGGACTGCGTGGAGATATCCTTGTCAGCCACGCCGCCGTCGCGGACAGCTTTGAGAGCGGCATTGATCTTACTGGTAGCCGCGGTCTGGGCATCAGCCACCGTCTTGGCGGTCTGTGTCACCGTGAAAGTAAAAGTGGCCACATCCGGCGCGGCAAAAGCGTCACCAGTACCACTGACTGTAATAGTATTGGTCTGATTGGGATTGGCTCCGACATAGCCAATAGCCTTGATCTCTTTGACGATGAAGACCAGGGCCAAAATCGTCAGAGCGGCCAGGAAGGCCATAGCTGTCTGCCAAAATTTCGAAGGAGTGTGCATGATATTAATTAGCTTAGTTTAATAATAATGTATAATTGACTCGATGATATTCTATCGTCCCCGCGACTTTCGAGCAATAAGACAACTTCAGCCCGAGACTGGATGGCGTCGTGGTTTTACGCTCATTGAACTTCTGGTGGTCATCTCCATCATCGCTATTTTGGCTTCAGTCATCTTGGTCTCTCTGAATAGCGCCCGCGGCAAAGCCAATGATACTTCAATCATCGAGACTGCCATTTCGATGATGCGCATGGCTCAGGCTGATTCCCTGTCGACCCAGAATTATTCAGCTCACTATGCGTCGCTCTGGCCCGGCGACGCCAGCACTTGTTCCAGTTATTATTCTGGCACTTCGAACCAGGCTGCCCTTATCGCGGCCTGCCAGAAGATTGCCAATCTCGAGAATGGTGCCGATGGTGGTTATACCTTCTGGGAAAGTTCCTGGGGGGCACCGACTTATCCTCGCCTGTCACTTCTGGTTTGGTTACCTTATAAGGGAATCTTTTATTGTATTGGCAGCAATAATGCCTCTTCCCAAAGCGAGCAATGCAATGCTGGAAGTTGCCCAGATAATTGGAATCAACCTGGTTGCGCGGGTGATAGCACAGCTAATGGTAGTTAGGAGGTGTGCCATCATTCTTCATCAACACCAGAATCACCGGAAGCATTGGGTGCTGAGCCCTAGCATATCCTTTTGTACCAAAACGAACCTGCCGGACCTTCATCGATTGTTTCGGCACGACCTTCGGCTTTGGTACAAAAGGATATGCTAGGGCTCTCTCGCGTCTCTGATCAAGGATCGTGTGTGAGGAAGAAGGCGTGATCCTTTAATACTTCCTGATCAGGTCAGCCAAATTTTCGAAAAGGGCCAGGACCGTCATTGGCCCGACGCCGCCGGGTACAGGCGAAATCGCCGAAACTACCGTGCTAGCCGAATCGAAATCCACATCACCGACCAGTCGCCGACCGACTTCTTCCTCGAGTTTTTCTCCTTGAATCGTATTGATTCCCACATCCACAACGACCGCTCCTGGTTTGAGATGCTTGGCACTGACAAGTCCCGGCCGGCCTGCGGCGACAATCACGATGTCAGCTTGTTTGGTTTCCGCCACCAAGTCTGATGTCTTGCTGTGGCAAATGATGACAGTAGCGTTCTCATTCAAGGCCCAGGCCGCGAGCGGCTTCCCCACCAGCATTGAACGGCCAACGATCGCCACTTTGCGTCCAAAAATTTCAATCTGATAATGCGCCAGGAGTTCGCGCACACCGCGGGTAGTGGCTGGATAGAGAGCCGCGGGATGACCGGAGAGCCAGCGTTTGACATTGGCGGCCGAGAGACCGTCGGCATCCTTGGATGGATCGATAGCTTCAATCACAGCTTCCTGATCCAATGACAAAGGCAGAGGTAATTGCACGATGATCCCTTGAACATCGACTGCTCTATTGTTTTCGGCAATGACATCCAGGAGTTCCGCTTGGGTTATGCTTTCTGGCAGATGAATATGTCTCACGGTCACGCCGATCTTGGTCGCAAAAGTACTCTTGGCTCTGATGAAGGCCGTCGAATCAGGCCGATCGCCGACCTGGATAATAGTCATGACTGGTGGCTTGGCCAAGCCACCAAAAAACTCCTTCAGAGCCGGCAGTCTGGCTTCGCGCACCATGCGACCATCGAGAATAATATGACTCATGGACATAAGATAACACACTTTGACTACTTGCAGTGTCGAGGGTAGGATATTCTTGAATTTGTACCAAAAAACCAAAAAAAGGAGGTCTGACCATGAGTACCGCGTCACAAGAAATGGAAGGCGTGCCTTCGAGAGAGTGGCCTTTTGGCTATTTCTTCCTGTTGGAAAAAACTTGCATGGGTAAACAGCGTCTGCCCGCCCTGAAGGGCGAAATGATGTTACGCAACGAAAAAGAACAGGCCGCGATAAACTTCCAGATCAGAGAGCTGAGGCCAGATCGGCGAACATACTCCTTGTTCTTGTTCAGGGATGAGCATTTGCTGGAGCCGATCAGTTTCAGTGAAATAAACTACCCCGATGACAACGGGATGCATCTCTCTCACAGGACACAACGAGCCGACTCTGAGGCCAGAGGGTATGTTTGCGATGTGGTCATCAGGGCCATGCATGTGCCCATCTATGATCACATTATCGCCATGATGGACCCTCTTTCTGAAAGGAAAGAAGGGCGACGCGAAGCCTTCTGGTATGTACCATTTGAGAAGGATGATGTGGAGGACTTCGAGGAGCGTTCTACACGCAACTTCACGGAGATCATCACGGACATCCGGATATTGCTCCGACATTGAATCGGTTTCGGAATGAGGATCGTTCGAGAGTTTTCTAGCGCGGCCAATCGGCGGCGCTTTTTTATTTTACTTTTGGCTGGCCTGGATTATTTGGCCGACCAGCGGGCAAAGATACCGCAAGGCAAGAGTCGCTCACTATCCTTCTCGGCGATGGTCAGCTCCCCTATCTCTGTTTTTCCGCCAAACTGTTCTTCTAGTGGTCGCAAAATATTCTGATAAGCCACAGCTGAATAGCCGGCCGCATAACCGTTGATGAGGAAGAAGCGGGGGTTGGGCTTCAAGAGTTTCCGGCAGTTCTCGATGAGCGGCAGGAGATCTTCCTCAATTTTCCAAAGTTCCTTGTCCGGACCGTGCCCGAAAGCCGGCGGATCCATGATGATGCCGTCATAGTGTCGGCCCCGTCGGATTTCCCTCTCCACGAAGAGTCGGGCATCCTCAATAATCCAACGGATCGGCTTTTCCGCGAGGCCGGAGAGAGAGGCGTTTTCACGAGCCCAAGTCACGGCCGCGCGCGAACCATCGATATGGACCACTTTGGCGCCGGCTTCCGCGCAAGCTAGCGAAGCACCGCCGGTATAACCGAAGAGATTCAAAACCTCAATATCGCTATGACCGGCGATTTTTTGACGCAACCAATCCCAGTTGGCCGCCTGTTCCGGAAAAAGGCCGGTATGTTTGAAAGCCGAAGGTTTGATAAGCATGCGCAGACCACCAAAATCAATCGGCCATTCCGGCGGCACCTGGCCACGGAAAGTCCATTCGGCTTTGTCGCTATCACGAATGAAGTAGGCATCGGCTTTTTTCCAGACAGCCGCTGTTTGGCGCTTGGCCCACAGAGCCTGCGGATCCGGCCGGGCGAGCAGATACTGGCCGTACCGTTCGAGCTTCTCACCCTCGCCGGAGTCGATCAGTTCATAGTCGGCACTGCCGTTGGTCGCGAGAACTTCAATTTTGTTTTTCATGATTTTGGGAAGTGTGCTTGTGCAGCATCCAGAGAGCCAGGAGGAACAGGACGGTTGAGCTCGTAGCCGAACCCATGCAGTACACGCAGATGGAGTGGAGGATGAAGAGCTGCAGATAAACAAACCACAGAGACATGCCGAAACCGAGAGCGGTGGCCACAAGCGTCCACCGGAGGATGGCACTATGATGAGCTGCCACCTTTCCTTGGCCATGTTTGGACTCCAGATAGAAAAAAGCGCCGGTCGCCACTGCTAGATAATACAGAGCCCCCAGGAGTGAAGTTGGCACACCAAAAAGCACGGAATAGCCACTGGTCAGGACGACTTCACAACCCTGTTCGAGAGTACATGGCGGCACTACGCCGAGATAATGCTCCACGGTCAGATAGGAAGCGTCGGCAAAACCGATAATCGCGACCAGGAGGAAAATCCCCAGGACGACTGAGCCGACTTCAGCGAGCGGCTGCGTCAATAAGCGCTTTAAATTGTTCATAGCTTTGCGGATT
>JAJXVL010000020.1 GCA_021782175.1 bacterium | reverse complement strand
CCTTTGGTGGAAAATGTCTATGAAATGGGCTCGATCATGAAGCCTCTGACCATGTCGGCGGCCCTCGATAGTGGGGTGGTTCAACCAGATTCAACCTATGATGATACGGGCTGTCTGGTTTTGAACGGTCGGCGCATCTGCAACTATGATGGGCGTGCTCGTGGAGTAATCCCGATGCAACAGATCCTATCGCAATCGCTCAATGTCGGTGCTTCGACCTTGGCTCTCAAGATGGGTGCTGCTACCTTTGCCCACTATTTCGAGAGTTTTGGTTTGAGTAGCCGCACGGATATTGATCTGCCCAATGAAGCTTTGCCGATCACGCACAATCTACAAGTAGGTTCGGATATCGATATCGCTACCGCCTCCTACGGTCAGGGTATCGCGGTCTCGCCGATCGGTATGGTCCGGGCCCTCTCGGTGATCGCCAATGGTGGTTATCTGGTCCGGCCGCATTTGGTCAAAGAGATCGATTATGTTGATGGTACGGTAGACAAGATTGGTCCGGATCGTGTCGGTCCGGTACTCAAGCCACAGACTGTCGAGGAAGTCAAACAGATGCTTTCGATAGTAGTCGATACCGCCCTGGCCAATGGCCATATCAAGAAGGCACATTATACGATGGCCGCCAAAACAGGCACCGCCGAAATGGCTGATCCGGTCCACGGTGGCTATTATCAGGATCGCTACCTGCATTCCTTCTTCGGCTTCCTGCCAGCTTTCAAGCCGCGCTTCATCATCTTCCTGTACCATACTTATCCCAAGGGAGCTGAATATGCTTCGGAGACCCTGACCAAGCCGTTTGACGATTTGGCTACTTTTCTCATAAACTACTACAATATTCCGCCGGATCGATAATATCCATGAATATCATCAAAAAAATGGTTATCTGGGGAATGACCGTGGAGGGTCGTTTGGTTCTGCGCCGCCACCGTCCATTCGTGGTCGCGGTGACCGGCAGTGTCGGCAAGACTGCCACCAAGGATGCCATCTATGATGTCTTGACGGCGGCGCCCTGGCATCACAAAGAGCGGGAGATTCGCCTGATCCGCAAGAGTCAGAAGAGTCTCAATAGCGAGATCGGTCTGCCGCTCACGATCCTCGGTCTCAACAACGCCTGGTCGAGTCCGCTCGGTTGGCTGAGAAATCTCTGGCTCGGGGCCTGTTTCGTCTTCAAGCGGGTTGATTATCCAGATTGTCTGGTCCTAGAAGTTGGGGCAGATCACCCAGGTGATATTCGCCGCGTGACCCGCTGGCTCAAGCCGGATGTCTCGGTCATCACGCGTATTAGCCGCACACCCGTCCATGTGGAATTCTTCGATTCGCCGGCACAAGTTCTAGCTGAGAAGTCATTCTTGGCCCAAGCCGTCAAAGCCGAGGGGGCTCTAGTAGTCTATGCCGATGACGCGGAATATTTGCAGATTTTGAAGGATACAGTCAAAGAGAAACCTACAGTCCGCGTATATCCTTTTGGCTTCACGGCCGGAGCTACTATGCGGGCACAAAATATCCAAATTGCTTATGATGAAGCCCGCCATCCGACGGGGGAGACTTTTGAGCTATGCGTATCCGGAGAAATTCATCCCTCTGGTCTCAAGGGCACGCTCGGCTCGGTGGCGATCTATCCGCTCCTCGCGGCGGCGGCCGTGGCTCTCTCCTGCGGTCTGGAGCCGACGGCTTATTTGCCAGCTTTGGCGAACTATCAAGCAC
The DNA here is from genome assembly GCA_021782175.1 of bacterium. Lineage (GTDB taxonomy): Bacteria > Patescibacteriota > Minisyncoccia > Phycocordibacterales > PALSA-1337 > C7867-002. The sequence continues at coordinate 6,103 of JAJXVL010000020.1, read as the reverse complement.
CGCGGGGCCGGCTCAATATCATCCATGGTATCAATAATTCCACAATCTTGGATGATACCTACAACGCTTCGCCGGATGCCACGCTGGCGGCTCTGGAAACCTTGCGGTCGCTCGAGACCACCGGCCGCAAGATCGCGGTCTTGGGGGACATGATGGAGCTGGGTAAATATTCGGCGGAAGCGCATCGGCAGGTTGGCACCATCGCCGCCGGAGTGGTCCAGCAGTTGATCACCGTAGGACCGCGCGCCAAGCTTGTGGCTGAAGCAGCTCTGGCTCAAGGTTTGCCAGCCGCCGCGATCCAAAGTTTCGATAGCTCGAACGAAGCGGCGCCGGTGGTCGCAGCCATGGTTGCGGCAGGGGACATCATCCTGGTCAAAGGTTCGCAGTCGCCGCGTCTGGAACGGGTGAGCAAGGCTCTCTTGGCGGAACCGGCTCGCGCGGCTGAGCTTCTGGTGCGTCAGGAGCCGGAGTGGCTCCAGAAGGCCTAGAAGAAGGTCTTGAAAAAGGCCCAATTCCAAGCTATAGTGTGCCTTGTCACGTTTTCCGGCCCTATCGTCTAGCCTGGTCTAGGACACAGGATTCTCAATCCTGGAACTCGGGTTCAAATCCCGATGGGGTCACCCAAATTGAAGAGTTATGGGTGAGTTCAACAAGTAAGTGCAACGCTCCAGGGTTGAATCCGCCTCCACCCGCATTGACTTTCTGCATATATGTTGTAGAATATTGAAGTAATCTCTAGCATTCCCGCTAGAGATAAATATAGGAGATCCTCAAAATGAATCGTGATGAAAGTGTTTCAAACTTCGAAGCGCTGCGTCGACGTTGGGTCGAGCTCGTCTTCTTGCATGTCGATCGAATCAGCTGTCACATGCATGACATCTTGGCGGTCAGGAATACCAAGACCGGCGAGGTGATGCATTATTATGACCCCGTTGAGAAAATCAGTCAGGTCATCACCGAAGCCGAACTTACCAATTGGCAGGGCTTCGAACGACAAGCCAAATTCTTCTACGGTTTTGCTGTTGCCCAGGAGGTCGGCAAGTTTCACTTCGACGCCCGTGGTTATGCCGCGCATGGCCGCCAGGCGACCAGAGATTTCGTCGGTCTCGGGGTGGAGCAACATTCGCGTTGGTCGCATGTGCCGGAAGTCGGTGATCTGATCACCGGTCTGGTCCATCGCTGCCGCGGTGGTCACATCTACCGGTGGGCTTTCTGCACGCCGGCCGAGGCCGCCTTCGTCAAGATGGCGTCCAAGGGTCACAAGAAGTTGGGTCACAATGAGCTCGAGAGGCTCCGGCTACCGAAAGCTGAAGAGCCGGAGCGCTTGGTGCTCATGGCCCGGCTGCTCATCTCAGAGGACCTCAATTGGTTCTTGGACCGGCGGATCAAGCTCGGCGGCCCGGAAGCCGATCTTGCGGTCTACAAGATCTGTCTCTTGTATGGGGCCGCGGAATTCTGGTTCCGTTATGAGGCCGCCGCCAAACTCCAGAAGGAGTTGCCGCTTGAGAAGCGCTATTCGGCTTTCATTCCCGAGCCGGCACCGCCGAAGGTATGTATCAATCGGGCATTTGCTGGGCTGGATCCAGCCAATTTCCGGATGGTGCGTCCCTAGAAAGCCACCCCCCACTAGCAATAGTGGGGGTTTTTCGTGCATTTTTGGCCTTTTATAGCTCATATATTTTAAGCGGTATCTTTTGCACTCAAGTCGTGCTACGATACAGTTCTTCAAGAAGCCAAGTCGATTTTCTTTGAATTAAAATTAAGCAACAAGCAACATCATGAAAGGCACTATCAAAACCTTGACCGACCGCGGTTTCGGTTTCATTGCTCGCGAAGGCGAAGCCAAAGACATTTTCTTCCACTCGAAGGATTTGGAAGGCGTCGCTTTTGACAGTCTCCAGACTGGTCAGGCCGTCACTTTTGACATTGTCGAAGGTGAGAAGGGTCCGAGCGCCAAGAACGTCAAGCTGGCCTAAGCGCCACTTGTCGGTTCCAGAAAAAACGACCTCAATTGGGGTCGTTTTTTTCTTTTGGTTCTAGAATAAAAAAGCCGCCCCGAAGGGCAGCTGGTGAATTTATCCGGTGAAGCTGAAGCCGGCTGAGGCAAATAGCTCAATGTGTTCCTGCCGCTCGAAACGAACCATTTCGGCGGTGACCGTTTCCAGGAGATCAAGCTTCTTGCTGATGATCCTGAAGAGCTCGTCGAGATGTTTTGTGATCAACTTCTCGACTTCTTCCTGACTCATGAGCTCGAGGGCGCTCCTCTCCACGCCAAGAGTGTGGGCGAACTGAGAGAGTTTGTCTTCGGGGATTCTATTGCGACAGAAGGTTGCCCTCCTGGACTTCGTGAATTCAACAATTCTGTTGTTACTCATTAGGTCGTCCTTTGGTTGATGGGGTTCTACTAGCCGCTGTCTAATCTAGACCTTTTATCTGACCAAGTCAATTCGCAAAAAGCCGCCAAACATCGTTTGGCGGCTTGAAAAGATGAGACTATAGTTCAGGCGGCGATGGAGATGACCGCATGGACCTGGTCACTGATCTGGTTGGCTGCCCAAGTGACCACCTCGAGGGTGGTACCACGATGGTGTCCCAACTTGTGGTTGGGACGGCCGTGATTGCAGTCGAACTCGGTTATTTCGGCCAAGGCCCGATTGCCCCGGAGTCCGTGGTAAAGCCAGACTCCGAACTCCATGACCAAGCCGTTGCATTCGATCCGTACCAGAGCTTCGGCCGGGAAGCCGAACTCCGAGCGGAATGTTGCTTCTTCGTCGAGGTCCATGTGGCACCAGCCGCCGACTATGACACTGTGGCCGAGCTGGGAGGTGAGTTTCTTGGCAAGATCATCGACCTCGCGCTTGAAGGCGAAGGCAATATCTGCCAATCCGTTTTCGTTGAGAAGATCCTCATCTTCCACAACGAAATTTTCCAGGGTATTCATTGTTTTGGTTTTTGAGGTTTCTGTGCAAGAACCGGCACACGATGCTCCAGAAGGGCATACTTGTGCTGATTCCTGCATGGAAGCGCCAGTCAAAGGGCCAGAAGTTCCCAAATATCCTATCAGGTAATAGATATATTGTCAAATATGACTTGAATGGGGATAATTCAAGTCTCGTCGGAGTAATTTATTAACAGTGCGCGCTGCAGGATTCGAACCTACGACCCTCGTCACGTCAAGACGATGCTCTACCAACTGAGCTAAGCGCGCGTGGCCATACTATAGCAGAAAATATAGAAAAATCTACTCAGCCGCCGGCAGAGCGGAATGCTTCCGGCTCTTCCAGCCGGTGAAGGAATGGATCACCAGAATGGCCGGAATAATATGCATGACGATGAGGATACCGACCACAAAAGGCGTGGCGCCGATATTATCCCGATCAGTCGAGAAGGGCATCATGAGGTCGGGAATGAAAGAGATGAAGAGAGCCAGCCAGGCAATGATGGTGAAGTCGCGATTGAGTTCGCGGCGTGGCAGGAGCCAACCCCAAGCCACATAGACTGCCGCCGCCGCCAAGACACCCAGGATCGTGAACCAGATGACATTGCTGTAGAAGAAAGGACTAAAAGTGTCCGGTACGCCCGAGAGTGGTTTGACTAGGGCGAGCAGAATAGCGTTGGTAATGGCTGAGATCAGAGCCACCTTGATCACCTTGATAACAAAAGTTTTGGTCAGAATGCGGTTTTTCATACGATAATAAAATTTGAAGACTGGTAGCCCTACGGGGAATCGAACCCCGATTCTAGGCTTGAAAAGCCTATGTCCTAACCATTAGACGATAGGGCCAGGTGGGCACACGATATCATTTTTTTGTTTTTTTCGCAAAAAATGCTAAGGTATAGCCCACGGAAAGGTGGCTGAGTGGTCGAAGGCACCGCACTCGAAATGCGGCAGGGGCGCAAGCTCCTCGAGGGTTCGAATCCCTCCCTTTCCGCCAATAGTTTTTAGTATTGTTGTATAATGTCTGCCAAGGGAAGAGCTCGGTGATCAAGTCTACTTATTACCATCTCTATAATCATGTGTTTGAAAAAGCGGGTCATGCTCCGGCTGATCCTCGGACTAAGCTTGTTTCTGGTCGGTGTGTTTTTGTTTTGGTTTTTGCGAGCAGCTGTTTATTTTGATCCAGACAGGGAAGTCTCGATTGAGGAAAATGTTTACTATCCAGTGGTTTATGTCGTTGATGGCGATACCTTCAAGGCCAGAGTCGATGGCAAGGTCATCACAGTGCGCCTTCTGGGTGTAAATACGCCAGAAACCGTCGATCCGCGGCGAAATGTGGAATGTTACGGTCCGGAGGCCTCTCAGGCCGTAAAAGGCCTTATAAGCGGTCAAAAAGTGCTCATGAAGCTCAATCCTCAGCGGGAAAGAAGGGATAAATATGGGCGTTATTTGGCCTATGTCTATCTAGAGAATGGTCTATTCCTGAATGAATATGTCCTCCAAGAAGGTTTGGCTCGGGAATATACTTATGGGCGACCTTACACTTTCCAAGCGGAGTTTCGGGCTATTGAAGCTGAAGCTCAAGCAGGTCAAAAAGGTTTGTGGGGGAGTTGCAAAGAATCGAAATAGTGTTGAACACCCAGGGATAATGAACATCACTTTCTTGGACACGGAATTTTTCTGCTGAAAAATTCCTCTACACTCGCGCCAGTCGCGCTCGTGGGGTCCTCGAAAGTAATGTTCATTATCCCCGGTCGGGCATCAATATTGACTCGTTGAATACTATTTGGCTCGCAAGAAGAGATAAATATCCTCAACAGCTTTGACAGCGTCGCCGGCCGCGATGTTGTTCTGGTGATAGAGGCCGTCGGTGATATCACCGGCCGCCCAGATACCTGATAGAGAAGTGCGCTGAGTACGAGCGTCCGTGACTACGTGATTGTAGGGGTCGAGCTTGACCAGGTTGCCGAGGAAGCTAGTATTGGGCAATGAACCAATCTCAACGAAGATTCCCGTAACTGGCAGATCCACTTCCTGGTTCTTCTCGGTATCCGTGTAAATCAGATTTGTGACGAATTTGCCGCCTTTGACTTCCTTGGGGACAGCCATGGTCACGACGTGTACCTTGGGATTCTGAGAAACCGTCTCGATGGTGCCTGGGTCAGCCCGGAAATTGGCACTGCGGTTGAGTAGAGTGACACTGCGGCAATAGGCGGCGAGCTGGGCGGCGGCCTCGAAGGCCGCATTGCCGCCGCCGATCACCGCGACATCCTGGCCGCTGTAGAGCGGACCGTCACAGGAGGCGCAGTAGGTCAGACCTTTGTTGTCGTATTCAGCCGCGCCGGTAATCTCCAATTTGCGGCGGTGGGAGCCGGTGGTCAAAAGGATAGTTTTGGCTTGGTAACTGTCTTTGTCTGTGGTGATGGTAAAAAGTTTTTCGTTTTCTTGTTTGACCGCGGTGACGCTCTCACCCTCATGAATATGGACGATTTCACCGGCATAGGCCTTGAGATGTTTCTCAAGCTTCTGAGACAGTTCCAGACCGGAGATTTTGACTTCGCCGATCCAGTTCTCGATACCTTCGGAAACCGTGCTCTGACCCTCCCAATTCTTGGTGATAAAGACGGTCGAGAGTTGTTTGCGGGCGGCGTAAACACCGGCAGCGACGCCGGCCGGACCACCACCCAAAATCGCCAAGTCGTAGATCATAGGCTAGGAAGAGTTAATTGATATGCAGACAGTTTAGCACACCGCTAAAAAACATTCAAACCAAGGTTTGAATGTTTGGGAAGTTATTTGAGGCGAGAACGGCGCAAGAAGGCCGGCACGGCACCCCATTCATCGTCATCGTCAGCCTTGAGGGTCTCTTTCTTGGCCTCGGGGCGCTCAGCCTTGGCTGTGACTGGCTCACGTTTGATATCGGTGACGGCGTTGTAGATCTTGCCCTTGTCGGCTTTGTCAGTGCCGGACTTCATGATAGCCGCCACGGCGGATTCACCGTTTTGCGCGGCTGCCGCGGCCGGAGCGGGCTTGCCGGAAGCCGGGTGACCTTCGGGGAAACCGGTAGCGATAACCGTAATCTTGACTTCGTTCTTCTTGAGCTTGTCGTCGCGAACCGTACCGAAGATGATCTTGGCGTCGGGGTCGATCGACTCGGTGATGACT
>JAJXVL010000019.1 GCA_021782175.1 bacterium | reverse complement strand
CTCATAGAAGAACCATCCCAGCCAACCTCCCTGTTCTTGCAAGATGTCCGCCGTATGCCACACCCCGCGCCAGAAGAGCACAATGGCGATCCCGCCGATCAAGGTATACAAAACAGGATAATGACTCAAATGGCCGCGGATTTTGTCTTCCAGTTTGTCGAAGAAAAATACCGTTTTCTTGACCACTGACTTTGGCTCATTTTTTGACTGTTCCATATGATAAACAGATGAATTAATGATTATTGTCGGAGCGCCGGGATTCGAACCCGGAGTCACCTGTACCCAAAACAGGTATGTTAGCCGTTACACCACGCTCCGATTGTTCGCTCATCCTATCACAAAACGATATCTTTGAGCCATTTGATTCTAGCCAAACGCGTAGAATCATCCATGAAGACACAAATGACATGGAAGGAGAAAATCTGCTCTGGGCTGCAGTCATGCTCCAAGAAATAGGTACTGATCATCCGTCTAATATGTCTGACCTTTAGACCGTGGACATTATCTTCCGGCTGATGGTGGTCAAAATATGACTCTTTTGGTGTTCTAGAGACACTCTTCACCTCAAAAAAGTGAAATTGCTTGTCTTTCTTACAGACAATATCCAATTCACCCCATTTTTTCTGGTAGTTGCGATCAACGACACCAAAACCATTTTTTTCTAGGAAAATACAGGCTATATCTTCCCCCAAATCACCTCTGGCACGATTATTTGTTTTCAACACATTTATTTAGACTTTTAAACTTAATATCTTTAAAAAGGCTTCTGCTAAGCCATTTTTGTCCAAAAAGTCACCAGTTGTGGACAGAATCTACGATTTTGAGCCGTACTTCCTGTCTTTTATCAACAAAATCCCCAGGGTTATCCACAGTTTTCACATGTAACACACGGTTTAGAGCCATTTTTAAAAGACTCCGTAATGGGTGCGGGTAAGGAGAATCGAACTCCTACCTCGTCCTTGGCAAGGACGCGTCCTACCATTAAACCATACCCGCATTGATCACGAAAAAGAACAGAGCAAGTATAACCTAATTCTCAAATTTCACAAAATGATTCCCAACCTTGATACCTTATTGGCTTGTGCCCCCGGAGGGATTCGAACCCCCAACGACTGTTCCGAAGACAGTTATGATATCCATTTCACCACGAGGGCGTGCAGCCATCTTAGCGCAGTTATGGTAAAAGCGGAAATTGTAGTATCATGTTTCCATGAAAACGGCCCAAAATAGCCCTATTCCGCTAGAAGTAGCGAATGTGGCCGAAACCCTAGAAAAGGCCGGCTTCCAGGCCTTTCTGGTGGGTGGCTGTGTGAGGGACCTATTCTTGGGACGTAATCCCAGGGATTGGGATCTGACTACCAATGCCCAACCTGCTGAAATTCAGGCTCTCTTCCAGAAAACCGTCTACGAAAATAATTTTGGCACCGTGGCAGTGGTCAATGAAACAACTACTGATGAAACCCTGAAGGTGATCGAGATTACCCCGTTCAGATTCGAGACAGGCTATTCTGATCGTCGACATCCAGACAACATCCGTTTCAGTGACAAAATCGAGGACGACTTGCAGAGGCGTGATTTCACCATCAACGCTATGGCTTGCAGTCTTTCTGGTGGAGCCATAAAAGACATGATTGACCTATATGGTGGCTTGGCTGATCTAAAAGACAAAAACATCCGCACTGTCGGCAACCCTTCGGATCGTTTCGGTGAAGATGCCCTGCGTATGATGAGAGCAATAAGGCTAGCTGTCGAACTGGATTTCAAGATAGAAAAAGAGACTTTTGCGGCCATACAGAGCCACAATAACCTCATCAAAGACATCTCCATGGAGCGGATCCGTGATGAATTTTCCAGAATTATTCTATCGGCCAAACCCATGGCTGGGCTGGAAATGCTTCATGAGACTGGCATTCTCAAACATATTATTCCCGAACTAGAGGCTGGGATTGGGGTTTCACAACCACAAGCTCATATGTACGATGTTTGGGAGCATCTCCTACGAACCCTCCAACACGCGGCCGACAAGGATTTTGGCCTAGAAATCCGTTTGGCAGCCCTTTTTCATGATATTGGTAAACCAGAAACACGAGATGTTTCACGTGACACAAAACAGCCTACTTTCTATGGCCACGAACTAAAAGGTTCACGTGAAACACGTAAAATCCTCGAAAAAATGAGGTTTTCACGTGCAACAATAGAAAAAGTTGTTAAATTGGTGCGTTGGCACATGTTTTTCTCCGATACGGAAACCATTACCCTCTCGGCTGTTAGGCGTATGATCGTCAATGTTGGTCGTGAAAACATCTGGGATCTGATGAATTTGCGTATCTGTGACCGTATAGGCACCGGTAGACCCAAAGAAAACCCTTATCGGCTGAGGAAATATAGGGCTATGATTGAAGAGGCCTTGCGGGATCCTATTTCTGTAGCCATGCTGAAAACTGATGGGCAACGTCTAATGACCGTATGTCAGATTACTGCCGGGCCGAGGATGGGTGATATTCTGCATGCTCTATTTGCTGAAGTATTAGATAATCCAGCTCTAAACAATACAGAATGGTTGGACAAAAGGGCTTTGGAATTGAACAATTTGGACGACAAGAAACTGCGCGAACTTGGTCAATCTGGAAGGATCAAAAAGGAGACCGAGGACCAGAAGGAGGTGAATAAAATCAGACAGAAACATTTTGTCTCATAACAATTGAGCGGGCCGCTGGTGCTTGTCCTATTTTGGCTAGTTATCCCCAGTATGTCCTTTACAGTGTCCTTTATAGGACATACAATGTTCTCAGACCTTCGTTCGCTTCCGAGGTTTTAGAGCGAGCCATCGTTCTTTCCAAAAATTCATGAAGACGCTTGGGTAGGCTCTTCATTCTAGAAGCATCGCGGTAAAAAAACCGCCATACCGATCATTGCTTGGGAGCAATGTTGACGCATTTCCTTCAATAAAAAATTAGCCTCCTTTCAGGAGAGCATTAGAAACAGGGTATGCGCGTCAGCACCCATCAAAGAAATCGAGGTAATCGATTTCCAGGAAAGATTTGGTAAGGCTAGTTCCTTAGACAACCGCACCGCTTCAAAAGCCGCGTCCGGTAATCCAATCTTTTTCTCTGGAATACCGATCTTACGCGGCTTTTCCTTTTGGACTCAAAATGGTCACGCCGCTAAAATCAGCTTTTTATATGCTCAAACGAAGTTAATTTTTTTATTTAATGAGGCCAATTATAGCTGTAAAAATTACCTCATATCAATCTCAATAGGGCAATGGTCTGAGCCCAAAATTTCATCAAGAATCTTCATTTTGTCAATCCTGGGCAAGAGCCCAGCTGAGGCGAAAAAGTAGTCGATACGCCAGCCAACATTGCGTTCTCTGGCAAAAGTTTTCATATCCCAATAGGTATACTTATCCTTGACGCCGGGGAAAAAATGTCGGAAAACATCAACATAGCCATCGGCTACTACTTGGTCCAACCAGGCTCTTTCTTCTGGCAAGAAACCGGTGTTATTTTCGTTCTCTTTGGGCCTAGCCAGATCGATCTCTGTATGAGCGGTGTTTACATCGCCACAAAAGATGATTTGCTTGCCTGATTTCTTGAGCTTATTTATATATTTCAAAAAAGCTTCGTAATAGCGCATCTTGAAAGCCAACCTTTCCGGGCCACCGCCGCCATTGGGGAAATAGATATTCAAAAGGACAAAGTCAGGGAAGTACAAGGCCAGGAAACGGCCCTCTTGGTCCAAATCGGACACTCCTAGACCATATTCGACCTTTGTTGGCTCTACCTTGGTATAAACAGCCACTCCACTATAGCCTTTGCGTCCTTTGGAGTGGTCAAAATAGGAGAAATAGCCAGCAGGGTGGCGCACTCCTTCCTCCAATTGTTCAGCCTCGGCTTTGACTTCTTGAATGCAAAAAATATCAGGGGATTCATTCAGGAACCAATCAAAACCGCCTTTTTTCACATTGGCCCGCAGACCATTCACATTCCAGGATATGATGCGCATATGCCTGGATTATAACAGGTTGCCTGTCTTATCGTTTGCGGTTGTGAAACTGTTTGTGAATACGACGCAATTCGCTATCGGTCACATGGGTATAGATTTGGGTGGTATTGATGCTGGCGTGACCGAGAAGCAGCTGGACTGAGCGCAAATCAGCACCATTGGACAACAAGTCGGTAGCAAAAGAGTGACGAATGACGTGCGGGGTAACTTTCTTGGAAATGCCGGCCTTGATAGCGTAATGTTTCACAATCCTTTCGATAGAACGCTTCGTCAGTGCCGGTTCCTCGCCCTTGGCTATTTCATGACCGGTAGTTTTGACGAAAAGGGCATCGTTCACATCGGCTCTTTTGTCCAAATAGGCCTTAACAGCGCCCCGGGCTTCCTCTGACAGGAAGACGACACGGATCTTCTCACCCTTACCGCGTACCGAGAAACTATCACTGTCCCAGTCCATATCTCGCGAGAGGGAACAAAGTTCAGAAACACGCAACCCCGTGGAGAACAGTAGCTCCAAAATAGCCTTATCCCGCAAGGCTTGGAGGCTATTACCCTCAGGGGCAGCGAGCAATCGCCTCAATTCTTCGGGCGATATGAGATCCAAATGCCTCTCACCGACCTTGGCCAATTCAATATACTCTGGCGATAGTGTTTTGATACCCCGCTTGGCCAAATATTTGAGAAAAGCGCGCAGGGCGATCAGATAGTAGTTCTGGGTTTTCTTCTTGAGAGTGGCGCCGGTGGCTCGATTGTTACCGGATGATTGTCGGTTGAGCCATAATCTGAAATTCCTGACTATTTCCTCAGTCAAATCATCCGCATCAGTCAATTTGGCGTAATCAATGAAGCGGGTCAGGTAATGGTCATAGTTTTCAACGGTTTTGACACTGCGACCCTTCTCAATCTCGACATATTCCAGAAATTGACGCTTGAGCTCACGGATATTGTGCGACATGACTGTATTATTGCACTTCTGAACTATTCATGCTATGATTGTTCGGCAATGCTAACCATCAAACAAAAGACCAAGGTGATCAAGGAATCCGCCATCCACGACAAAGACACCGGTTCACCGGAGGTTCAGATCGCCATTCTATCCAAGAGGATCGATGAATTGACCGACCACCTCAAGAAACACAAGAAAGACAACCATTCCCGCCGCGGTTTGCTCAGCATGGTAGCCAATCGCCAGACTCATATGGCCTATTTGCGCAAGAATTTTCCTCGCCGTTACTCGGCTATTGCCAAGAAGCTTGATCTCAAGAAGTAGTTCAAGGGTGTTTAGTTTGTATTTTTAATAATCGCCGACGTTATTCGAGAAGAAACGCGGCCAATCATTTTCATAAATGGCAGTCATCAAACATAAGGAGCAGCGCGTCGGTGTTTTCATCGATGCTCAGAATCTCTACCATAGCGCCAAAAATCTTTATCATTCCAAGGTTAATTTCGGCAAAATCGTCGAGGATGCCCTAGAAGGACGCAAGCTCGTGCGAGCCGTCGCCTATGTCATCAAGACTGAATCCGGTGAAGAAACCGCTTTCTTCGATGCTTTGACCAAAATGGGTATCGAAACCAAGATCAAAGACCTGCAAATCTTCAGCTCTGGAGCCAAAAAAGCCGACTGGGATGTCGGTATGGCTATAGATGCCGTCAAGCTAGCCCCCAAATTGGACGCGATCATCCTAGTAACCGGTGATGGCGACTTCGTACCGCTCGTAGAATACTTGCAACTGAACGAAGGTTGTCAGGTAGAGGTTTCCTCTTTCGGCAAATCAACTTCGGCCAAATTGATTGAGGCTGCGGATCACTTCATGGACCTGGATGAGACGCCCAACAAGTACTTGCTTCGCGCCGGCAAGAAATAGTTTGGCCTAACAAAAAATAACAATAGAGAATCCACCACCAGTGTGATAGACCGTCTGGCGGTTTTTTGCTAAAGTTTTTGTGCTGCTTACCCAGCGTAGGAAAATGCCGGCTGGATCTGAGGCCTTTTATCAACCCCAAATATCTTATGCATAAAAAAGAATATTCTCTCGAGATCGGCGGCAAAACTCTCATCGCCGAATTTAATGATTTGGCTGATCAAGCCAACGGTGCCGTGATGCTACGCTACGGCAATACGGTCATTCTGGCCACAGCCGTGATGGGCAAGCGCCGGGATGGCGATTTTTTTCCTTTGACGGTGGACTACGAGGAACGTTTCTACGCTACCGGCAAAATCCTGGGTTCGCGTTTCGTCAGGCGTGAGGGTCGACCGTCCACCGAGGCTATTTTGACTGGCCGAGTGGTCGACCGCACCATAAGACCTCTTTTCAATCAGCGCATGCGTCACGAAGTCCAGGTGGTCGTAACCACTCTTTCGATCGATCAGGATGATCCGGATGTCATCTCAGTCATTGCGGCTTCGCTAGCTCTGGGTACCTCTGACATACCCTGGAACGGACCGGTCTCAGCTGTACGCATCAACAAGAATCACGAATGGCTGGTTAATCCTGACTTCAAGGCTCGTGAAGACGCAGGTATCACCCTCGATCTAGTAGCTTGCGGCAAAGATGGCATGATCAACATGATCGAGGTTGGAGCAAAAGAAGTGACCGAGGAAACAGCCAATGAAGCTTTGACTCGGGCTTCGGTAGAAATTGAAAAGATTCAAGCTTGGCAAACGAAGATTATTACCGAAATCGGCAAGACCAAGACTGTTGTGCCTCTACCTGAACCAACACCTGGCACCCAGGAACTTTTTGATAGCGAAATCAAACCTCAATTAGCACAATATGTCTTTAGTAATCAGCCGGGTGGCGCCAAAATGGGCGAACTCAACGCAAAATGGACAATGTTATTTGCTGAGAAAATGCCCGAGGGTGATGCCGCTATGGCCCAAGAAATCTTTGATGAGGCTGTCAATGACCTGATCCACGAAGGCGCCATTGAACGCGGCCAGCGAGCTGACGGACGAGGCCTCGATGAGATCCGCCCCCTCTATGTCCAAGCCGGGGGAGTCTCCCCGATCTTGCACGGTTCCGGCATTTTCTACCGTGGTGGCACTCATATCCTCTCGGCTTTGACTCTGGGTTCGCCTGGCGATGCTCTGGTCATCGAAGGTGTGACGGCCGACGAAAACAAGCGCTTCATGCACCATTACAACTTCCCGCCATTTTCTACCGGTGAAACCGGCAAAATCGGCGGCACCAACCGACGCATGATCGGACACGGCGCTCTGGCCGAAAAAGCCCTAGTCCCGGTCATTCCCGACAAAGATGTCTTTCCATATACTATCCGTTTGGTCTCAGAAGCAATGGCTTCGAATGGCTCAACCTCGATGGGTTCCGTCTGTGGCTCAACTCTGGCCCTCATGGACGGTGGCGTACCGATCAAGGCTCCGGTCGCTGGCATTGCTTCCGGACTCATGATGCGCGATGCCACACACTACAAAGTTCTGACCGATATTCAAGGACCGGAAGATCATCATGGCGATATGGACTTCAAGGTAGCCGGCACACGCTATGGTATCACCGCGGTACAGATGGATATCAAGGTTGGCGGCATTCCTCTCCATATCTTGGCTGAAGCTTTCACCAAGGCCAAAGCCGCCCGCTTCCAGATCCTAGACTTGATCGAAAAAGAAATACCCGTAGTCAGGCCGAAGATTTCACCAAATGCTCCGGAAATCATCGTCATGAAGATCAAACCTGATCAGATCGGCTTGGTTATCGGTACCGGTGGCAAAACGATCAATGAAATCCGTGATGTCACACATGTTGAGGACATCACCATTGAGGACGATGGCTCAGTATTCATCACTGGCAAGAATGAAACGGCGGCCAAGGCCAAGGAGATTATCTACAATATGACTCGCGAATATTTGCCGGGCGAAAAATTCGAAGGGGAAGTGACCAGACTTATGGACTTCGGCTTCTTCGTGAAGATCGGCCCCAATGCCGAGGGTCTGGTCCATGTCTCCGAAATGGCTCCTTTCCGCGTCGAAAGAGTGGAAACCTATGTCAAAGAGGGCATGAAGGTTCCCGTCATCGTCAAGGAAATCGACGAAAAAGGCCGCATCAATCTCTCTATCAAGCAAGCCAATCCCGACTTCTTCTCCAAGAAGGAAGAAGCTCCTAGGCCGCCCAGACCGCCACGCCACGAAGGCGGAAGACGTTTTTGATGAGTCTTGGTTATGAATGGTCGCTCGGCTCTTGTATAATAATCACATGAAAGACGCTAGCGATGAACAGAACAATAA
>JAJXVL010000018.1 GCA_021782175.1 bacterium | reverse complement strand
CGGATCATAATAAACCAAATCGATATCAGGAGTATCAACGGTATTTGGGTTACGGCCGCTCAAATAATCCCAAACTTTGTTCCTGACGAAACCGGCCCCGATGATCCAATCTTTCAGATTTAATGAAGCCGCAATAGTAATCGCCTCCATCATCCAAGGGTCTTTCTCAATCAAGGCAACGATATCATTCTCGGTCATTTGGGAGAAGGAGATCTTTAAATTTAGTTAGAATTCCTCTTACTCTTCTGGAAAACGATGTAGGAATAGACGACCGCGATCAGACTAGCGATGATTGTGGGAGCAAAAATAAAGCCGATGCTCCAATCTCGCGGCACGAACAAACCACCGAGGATGATCACACCGGCCGCTATGAAAATCGGTCGGCCGAAGCGATGTGTCTCATGCCAGACCTCATCAGACGAGAGTGTCCAGGGCGTGCGAATGCCAAAGAACCAGTTGCGGCGAATCTTGGGCAGGAGGGTGCCTACAATGACAATGAGAGCAGCCACGACCGGGATGACGGCATGGAGGATGTTGACCTGCCAGCCAAGTTTGACGCCAAGCTCCAGAGCATAGGCATAGGCCAGCACCGCTGTGAGCAGGATCCAGAAGAAGTCATATACATAGCGGAAGCCGGGGAAACCCTTGGCGATAGGATCAACAGCCGGCAGGAGGGCCCACAAACCATATAGGACAACCAGAGCCACCGGTAGGCCGAAAGCCAGCCGCGCGTTGCCGATCACCGGATAGGTAGCCCAGCCGACGGCGAGCGTAGCCAAGACGATAATGAGGATCAAAGATCCAGAGATTTTGGTTTTCATGAGCAAATTATAGCACTCCCACAAAACGAACAATCCACCTGTCTTTATCCAAGATATTTAAATCTGGGAACTTTATAGATTTTTAATCATTTTACGAAACAGGAGCGTACTTCAAAATAACCCCGTCTGACTTGAGCGGACGGGCTTCGAGGAGCTTCAACTTCTTGTAAGCTGAGTTTTCTGTGAAGAGGTGCCTGCCGACACCCAGAATCACCGGCGCCACTAGGAGGCGGTATTCATCGAAAAGGTTGGCTTTCATGAGCGACTCCGACAGGATACCACTGCCGAATACAAACATATTTCCGTCGCCTTCCTGCTTCAGTTTCGCAAGCTCGACGACCGCATCTCTCACGATCTTCGTATTGTTCCAATCGGCGTGTTCCAGTGTCCGCGAACAGACTATTTTGGGCAGAGCGTTCATCATGGCTGCAGTTTCTCCAGGCTCTCCCTCGGCTTTCGACCAATATTCCGCCATGCCTATATATGTCTTCTCACCGAAGACGAGCATATCCGCCGTACGGAGCTGCTCATTGCTGATATCCTCGAACTCCTTGTCCAAGATAGACCGATGGAAATCGAGATCCCACGGCTTTTTCCCTTCGAAACATCCGTCGAGCGATATCACATTCCACATGATAAGTTTTCTCATAGCCTAGATTGTAACAAAAAAGACGCCCGATTGCTGATATCCGAGCACCGAGCGTGTGGAACGAAGTTAGACCACTATAAAAGCTTCCCTGCCTGAACAATATTCAATATCTCCTGATGTAGAAATCCGTTGGATACGATGCACCCGATCCCATCCTTGTCATAACGTCTCTCGTTTCCATTGAGATCCGTCACCTTCCCACCAGCTTCTTCTGTAATAATTTTTAGAGCTGCCACATCGTGACCGGCCTTATTATAAAAAACCGCCCCGACAAATTTTCCATTGGCTACTTGAATTGCGCCATATATGAAGGATAACAATTTCATGGTTTTGCACTTTTTCTCACTCAAAATTTTCAAGAAAGGTAGATTAGAAAAACCCAGAACCTTGCCAGAAGCGTCGGTACTCAAATAAGTGTTATGGAGAGATGTGTTGGGCAAAACAGAAATCTTTTTACCATTTCGGTAAGCTCCACCACCTTTGTAGGCCCAATACATATGCTGACCAAGTGGATCATTGATGAGTCCCAGAATAGGCAGGCCGTCTGATTGATCTACCAGAGCTATCGAAAAAGTGAACATCGGTAAGCCATTTGAAAAGGCCATCGTACCATCTATAGGATCACATACCCAAATATATTTTGACCCTTCCTTGATCAAACTCTTTTCCTCACCATAAATACTGTGATTGGGATATTTTTTGCTCACTCTTGATATAACCAAACTGTTTATCTCTGTATCTGCCAAAGTTAAGGGCGTATTGTCAGACTTCCAGTTGATGTCGGTATCAAAACCAAAATATTTCAAAGCTATTTCAGCAGCTTCTTCAGCAAGTTTTTTCGCAAATTCAAGATATTCTTCCATGAGAAGATTATAGCAAAATTGTTGGCTGCGGGACTTGGATTCGAACCAAGATAGCGAGCTTCAAAGGCTCGTGTCCTACCATTAGACGATCCCGCAAAATCGGACAGGAAGAGAAACGACACACCGCGAACATCGGCTATTTAACCACAGATCTCCACGGCAGCCAACTCAAGCGGCAGAGACTCGATGGCGGCGCGGGGGGTGGCTTCGGCGGCGCTGAGGAGGGCCGTGAGCAGAGCCGGCTTCATTAGCTTACCGGCCGCTTGAGCCGAGATAAACTCCCAATCATCCGGCGAAACGCGGCCGCGAATAGTCTCGGCGGAGCTGGCTGAATGCGTGAGCAAGAGGACGAAGCGGGCTTTCTCTAGGAGAAGAGCCAGCAAAGTATTCATCGATAGGCCTTGTCCAGCTGCGGTCGTGATTGTCCGCAGAGCTTGATCAGCCTGGCGAGAGAGCAGAGCCGAGAGCAGCTCATTGACCAGTGTAGCCCGCGGCGCCCCCGTCAATTCCTCCACTTTGGTTCGAGTCAATTGTTTCGATTTACCCGCCGCGGCAATAGCTTTTTCGAGTGAGCCCAGGGCGTCGCGGAAGGAGCCGTCTCCTAGGAGTGCCAGGAGGTCCGCCGCGCCCGGATCGAGCTCGTAACCTTCGGCTTTGGCTACGACCGTCAGTTGTTCGCGTAGGATCTCGCGACTTGGCTGGCGGAAGGAGAAGGTCTGGCAGCGCGAAACGATCGTTTCAGGCACTTTGTCGAGCTCCGTCGTCGCCAGGATGAAAATGACATGTTGCGGCGGTTCCTCCAGAGTTTTGAGCAGAGCATTCCAGGCATCCTTGGAGAGCATGTGCACTTCATCGATGATATAGACCTTGAAAGGCGAAGAAAAAGGCAGCGCCGAGACATGCTCGCGCAATTCACGAATATCATCAATGCCGCGATTCGAGGCCGCGTCGATTTCGTAGATATCTTCATCGGTGGCACCGGCCGCTTTGGCTAGGAGGCGCGCCACTGTCGTCTTGCCGGTACCGCGCGAGCCTGAGAAGAGATAAGCGTGTGAGAGACGCTCCTGCTTCAAGGCATCAGTCAGAGCCGCTACGATCGGCGCCTGACCCAGAACTTCAGACCACTGATTGGGCCGATACTTGCGGTAGAGGACAGTCATAGTGGCTCCATTGTATTACAAAAAAAGCCACCTTGCATCTGGTGGCAAAAATATAAAAGAGGACGCCCGGCTCAACCTTGAAGAACCGGGCGTTTTTACTACGCAACATGCGCCTGCTATGTTTTGTTGCGTAGCCCAAATTTTGTATTGGCGAGCCCCAACATTGTATTCCGATGAACGAATTCTTCGGAATGACAAACTGATCAAACGATCAGTGTTTTATTGGGGTGTGCGACTGACACCTACCTTTCCCCCTTGCGGGATTTTATTTTATGATCTTCCTTGAAGACGGTGACTGCCGCCGGTCAGACGTTGTTACTGACCGGGGCCGCGCCGACGTCGGCGGAGGTCTGGTTGTCGAAATTCACGATTTGCTTGTCGGTACGCAGGGCCGGCGGCCCGGAGGGGTTGGACTGATGGGAGATGTTGAATTTCTTCATCTCTTTTTTCCTCCTTCAGGGTAATGAAGAGCTTATTGCTCAAACAGTCCCGTGATGTCGTGAACGCGGTAGTGCGCACACTGGTAAACATCAAAGAACTGTCTTACCCTGCCCGAAAGGCTACCATGTTATGGTATTACTGTCAAGTATAAAAACGTTTGCTCGCCCTACGCTCAAAAAAAATAGCTCTATTTAGCGCTTTTTAGATAGGTTCTAACGATCGCCGCCACTTCCCTGGCATTCTCTGTTTCCATGAGCGCCGCGCGCAATTCCTTGGCTCCATCCCAACCGGAAACATAAGCCTTGAAGTGTTTGCGCATGATGGCGAAGCTCTTCAAGTGCTTCTTCCCACCAAAAGCTTTTTCGAAAAGTTTGGCGTGCTCCACCATGATCTTGAGTCTTTCAGCTGGTTGGCGTTCACGCGATCGCGGCTCAAAGAACCATGGCTGACCGAAGATACCCCGCCCGATCATGATGCCATCACAACCAGTAGCACGGACTTTCTGACGAGCTTCCTTCAGAGACATCACATCGCCATTACCGATAATGAGCGTACGCTCACTTCTGGGTACGGCTGCTTGGACCTCATCACGCAAGCGGACTATTTCCGGCATCAATTCCCAATGCGCCGGCACTTCGGACATCTCCTTCCTGGTGCGCAGATGAATAGTGAGCGCCGGCGGTCGTGCTTCGAGGAGAGTACGTAGCCAAGTCCAATCAACCTTGTTATAACCCAGACGCGTTTTGACTGAGACTGGCCCGCCGAAACCTTCACGCGCGGCCGCGAGCACGGCCAAGGCCGCCGCCGGATCCTTGATGAGAGCCGAGCCACCGCCCTGGCGCTCCACGGCCCGATCCGGACAACCAGTATTGATATCCAGGCCATCAAACTTGAGTTTCCGCACAAGCGCGGCCGCTTGACGCATCGCTTCCGGATGACCCGTGAAGAGTTGGGCCACGATCGGCCGCTCGCGGCGAGAATATTTGAGATCAACCAGGAGCCGCGCCGCGCCCGGTGAGATCAGGCCGTCCGCCGAGACAAACTCCGTCCAAGTCACATCCGGTTTGCCGTATTTGGCGAAAAGGCCGCGGAAGACATGATCCGTGACATTGGCCATCGGCGCCAAGACGAAGAAAGGTTTGGGTAATTTTTGCCAGAAAGTCTTCATTTGATTTGAGCAAGCAACTTTAGCACATCGCCGTCGCGATCGTCACTGCCGAGCACTGCCGCGGCATAGATCTGCGGTGGTGTACCGAGAGCCACCACGACTACCCCTGTCCGATCGGCCGCGTCGGTGTAGCCATTCTTGCCGCCCAAGTAATAAGACCAGGACAGGAAATGAGCCGGATTGACCCAAGTTTCGCCGTGGATGGTCATGCTCTTCAGTGTCGTGATACCCATGATCGTCTGGTCATGTGTACGCAGCCAGTCAATGATCGTGATGATATCGTCTGCTGAAGCCTGGTTCTGCGCCGAGAGACCGGAAGGATCAGCGAAGAAAGCATGCTTGGTGCCAATAGCCGCCGCCCAAGCATTCATGGCCTGAATAAAAGACGACCAACCATAAGCCAAAGCCAGCTGATTGGCCGCTTCGTTCGAGGAAACCATGAGTAACGGATAGAGTGTTTCGCCAACGGTGAGAGCGCTGCCCGGAATCTTCTGATCCTGATCCAGAACCCGCCGAGCTACGGCTGCTGTCACTAGTTTCGACAACGAAGCGATCGGCAGAGGCTTGTCAGCCGCCAAGGCCGCCACCACTTGACCAGTAGTCAGGTTCTTGAGCTCATAAGCTGAGGCGGTAAGGTTGGTTTCCGTGGAAATCTGCAGATTTCGAGAAGTGGCCGCCACCCACAACGGATCATCTGCCGATAATTGGTAATGCACCTCGGTCCCCTGGCGCGTCTGGCGAGCCATAACAGCCAGATGAGCGAACCATTGGCCGACCTGATCAGAGACCACCGGTAGAGCCGCGGTCGAGCCGCGCGCGAGAGTAGTACCCAAGCCGATCAGCACCAAACCACCGAAAACCAGCTTGATGAAATTATGAGTATCATTCGGCATGAGATAAAAAGCCGGTTTAACGATTCAAACGGTAGAAAACGTTGTTACCGTAGCGCAAATCGATTGATTCAAAAGTGACATGATGATCAGGGGTCGAACGGGCGTCAGTGGGCAGATTACCGGCAAAAGCCGTGAGATTGGCCAGCTCTCCGGGAAGATCATCATTATTCAGGTAAATAACTGTCATTGGCGGAGTCTCTTTCGAGATATTGTTGGGAATGTTCACATAGAGCTCGGCTTGACCGTTATCTTTGACTAGCCAAGCCTCGATCTGCCAGCCAAGCTCTCTCACGCCGGCTAGGAAATTCTGAAAAGAATCGAAGAGCGGCGTCGAGGTTGCAAATTGACCAATAGTAGCAGCCGAATCGGCTGATAAATCCGGGAAATAGTAGCGAACAAGCTCGCCGGCAGCTGCCGAGAGCGAAGCTTCCGCCGGCGCAAAAATGAAGCCGCGACTGTCAGCGAAGAAGCAATCCGTGCTCGAAGCCAGCGAACCGTCATCATTCCAGTTCGGCAAGTCCGCGCAAACAATAGCGGCCGGAGTTTTGTCAGCTACCGTCACCACTAGCGTCTGCCAGCCATCCAAGCCGATATTGACATGATCTACGCGCGGCGAAGCCGACAAGACAGCCGCCGCTACCGCATTCTGCGGATAGAGAAGAGCGTTGTTACGGGCAAAAAGGCCGAGGTAATTCCCCCGAAGAGCGTCGTAGGCGGCCGCCATGACCGCCGGAGTCTCGCTTGGCGCGGCACCATAAACTTTTACCTGATCGATGAGGAGACTGGGCCAGGCACTGAGGCGAATCAGGACAAAAAGCCAGGCCGCCGCGCCTAGGATGACAGCACCTAGTCCGACAGCGAGACGACGGCGTCGCCGATCGGTGAACGATCGCGACTGGTGAGCTCTGGACCATTGGCGCTTGCCGGCATTCATTTCCCAATAATACTTTGACCGAGATATTTTTGCAGCACCGCCGGCACGGCAATCGTTCCGTCTGCCTGTTGGAAATTCTCCACCAAGGAAACCAGGATGCGCGGCGTCGGAATAGCCGTCGAATTTAGAGAGTGGCAATAGCGCATTTTACCCTCGGCATCCTTGTAGCGGATGTTGAGACGGCGGCACTGGAAATCATGGAAGTATGAGGCCGAGGAAATTTCGCGATATTTGCCTTCCTTGGGCACCCAGAGTTCAATGTCGTATTTCTTGACCTGACCCAGACCCAGATCAGCACCGCAATTGATCACCGTGCGATAAGGAATACCGAGTGATTCGATGAATTGCTCGGTATTGCGATTGAGCTCCTCGTGGAGAGCCACGGAAGTCTCATGATTGGCTTCGCAGAGCACTAATTGTTCGAATTTGTAGAATTCGTGAACGCGAATGAGGCCGCGCACATCCTTGCCGTGGGCGCCGGCTTCACGGCGATAGCATGGCGAGAAGCCCAGGAAACGTTTCGGCAAAGCTGAGGCTTCGAGCACTTCTTCGGCATACATACCCATGAGCGGCACTTCCGCCGTACCCGCCAAGACATCGCCGTCCTGCGTCTGATAGAAGTCTTCGGCGTCACCGGGCAGATGTGCCGTACCGTAGAGATTGACCTTGCGCACAATGGTCGGCGGAATGACCGGCATGAAACCGCGACCACCGAAGAATTCCATGGCGTATTGCCAGATAGCGAAGCTCAAGCGCGCGCCGGCACCGAGGAGATAATACCCGCGAAAACCGTGCACTTTGGAGCCGCGTTCGAAATCCACCATCCCCAGCGCCGTCATCAGCTCAACATGATCCTTGGGCTCGAAGGTGAATGCCGGCCGATCGCCCCAGTGTTTGATTTCTTGATTTTCGGCATCAGAGGAGCCGTCGGGCACGGACATATCCGGAATATTTGGCACGCGCAACATGAGATCCTGCCAGACTTTCATGCTGTCTTTGAGTTCGGCCTCAGTCTTCTCGAGTTCAGTCTTGACGACTTTCATCTGAGTGATCAGAGCAGCCCTCTCTTCTGGCGTAATAGTGCTGACAATCTGACTGTTGGCGCTGTTCTGCTCCGCGCGGCGTTTCTCAGCCAGAGCCAGGAGCGAACGGCGCTTGTCGTCCACCGCGATCAAATCATCAACATTAAAGGCCACCATTTTCTTCTTGGCGGCGGCCGCGATCAAATCGCGATTCTCCCGGATAAATTTGATATCAAGCATGGGCTTGATTATAGCAAAAAGCCACAAAAGCGCTATAATTATCCCCAAGTCCTCTTACTAGAGTTCCTAACTGTTCTATATCTATATATCATGTCTACTCGTTCGCCTATGCGTACGCTTTTTCCGGTTGATTATCCTGTCAATCTTCAGGAGATTCATCGGCCGCCAGCAAAACTCTATCTGCGTGGCGCTTGGTCGCCGGCTTATGAGCGCCAGCCAGCGCAACATCGTTTCCTTTGCGTCATCGGTTCGCGCAGTCCGAGTAGTTACGGTCGGCATGTCGTGGAAAATCTCCTGGCTGGTTTGCGCGGCTATCCCATCTCCATAGTTTCCGGCCTGGCTATCGGTATCGACAGTCTGGCCCACGAAGCCGCACTCACCAATGACCTACATTGCGTGGCCTTCCCTGGTTCCGGTCTCGGTGATGTCGTGATCTATCCACCGAGCAAACGCCCGCTCGCCGAGAGAATCCTATCCCATGGCGGCGCTCTCCTGTCAGAATATCCTGAGGATATGGCCAGTCATCCGTGAATGTTTCTAGTCCG
>JAJXVL010000002.1 GCA_021782175.1 bacterium | reverse complement strand
TCCCTTTCTATCTGATTCCCCATTCGACTCACGATGGTTTGGGTATCGCGATCTTCACCTCTTCCGGTAAATATTTGCCCAACGATCAAAAGGCCGTTGAAGAAATCCTCTCAACAGTTCGCTACACGGGGAACAGTATGGCTACAAGTACGATTGGTACTTCTACCCCATCGGGTATTGCCTCAACTACCAGCAAATCCTAATAAGATTTAGTGATTTACAAAAAACAGCCCACGGGCTGTTTTTTGTTTAGAGTAACTTTTTAGTAGTTCTTGAGCCTATTGGACTGATCGTGCTGACGGATCTTCTCGTGAGCTTTGGCTTCAATCTGGCGAATACGCTCGCGAGTGACGTTGAAGACGCGGCCGACTTCTTCGAGGGTATGCGTAATACCATCGTTCAAACCATGACGCAACTCTAGAATCTGGCGTTCTTTATCTGACAAATCATTCAAGATGGTGTTGACCTGATCACGCAAAATACGACGGGATGATTCCTGATCCGGTGAAAGGATTTTGTCGTCCGGAATGAAATCCTGCAGAGTGGACTTGCTGTCATCACCATCATCACCAACAGGCAATTCGAGTGACACCACATCTTGCTCGATTTTCTCGATCTGATAGATCTTTTCGACATCCATGCCCATTTCGGTGGCGATTTCATCAGGCAAGGGTTCGCGGCCCAGATCCTGCATCAAACGGCGGACTACTTGCTTGTATTTGGCAATCGTCTCAACCATATGGACCGGTACACGAATAGTACGAGACTGATCGGCTAGAGCGCGTGTAATAGCTTGGCGAATCCACCAAGTAGCATAAGTTGAGAATTTGTAACCCTTGGTCCAATCGAACTTATCCACGGCACGGAACAAGCCCAGATTACCTTCTTGGATAAGATCCAGGAGCGTGAGGTCGGGTGAACGACCAACATACTTCTTGGCAATGGAAACAACTAGACGCAAATTGGCCTTGGCTAGCAGGTTCTTGGCTTCTAGATCACCGTTCTGGATGCGGCGAGCTAGCTCTTTTTCTTGAGCGGCGTTGATGAGTGAATACTGACCGATCTCCTTCAGATACATCTGGATCGAGTCATAAGCGCTATCAGATCCGCCGCGCGAATAATGCGGCATCTGCTTCTTCTCCTTTTCCTTGAGTTCTTCAACTTCGAGAATACCTCCACCTTCGAGAATATCCACGCCGGCAGTAGACAATTGACCATAGAGCTCATCCAAAAAGACAATGTCATTTTCGATTTGTGGAAACTCCTTGAGAATTTCATCGTATGTCACGAAACCACGGTCACGGCCTTTCTGGATCAGAATAGTGGCCTTGGCTTCCAAGTTCTTGGCGGCGGAAGTGGCCTTGCCAGATCCGATTGATTTGGCAGATTTGACCTTACTCTTGGTTGATTTGGCTTTGACCTTGGTCTTGGAAGAAGGACGAGCTGAGGGTTTTTTGGCTGGGGCTTTGTGTGCTGTCGAACGACGAGAATGCTTGGCAGAATGGGCTGCTTTTTTGTGTGTGCTCATGTAAAAGTCTGTGAGATTAAATTGAACATCATTATACTTGATGATAAACGATCAGGCAAGAGTTCGGGCTTATTTATGAGCCGAGAATATAACCGCCTTGCGGGCTGACAATTCTTGGCATTTTTGAGCCAGAGAGGCTACAACCGCTTGGTCACCGGCCTTCTCAGCTGCCCGGAGTGCAGCCATAGTCTCAACCAATTCCCCATTCAAGAGATCAGCCTGATAATTGGTAATCAGTTCGGTCATGTGGAAGTCAAAACGTTCTGGTTCCGCACCATAAAAAGCTTCTGCTTCAAAGGCCAAGTCGCTCAAGATCGGCAAAGAACGTTGGACCATCTGGTCGAACGAGCCGGGAGCGATCTCATTGATCTTGGTACGATAGGCCGCCGCTTTTGGTGCATCAGTCCTCTCGATCAAATTGAGCAGACCGATCAAACGACGAGAGACCATATCTAATCTGGCCGCATTGGTCATTGCCGAGGTCATATCGCTATTCGTTGCTGAGAATGACGCTGTTTTGGCCGGTCCTTGTTCGGATTTGACTGCACCGGCGGGCTGTTGAGTTTTGGCCTCGATCATAGCCAAATCATCCCAAAGGGCCGCTTCAGGCAAATCTGTCCGGTCGGCAATCAACTTCAAGGCATAAGCGCGGTCAGTGGCACTGCCTATGGCGACCACAAACGGCAAAACTCTTTCTCGTACGGCTCTGGGAATTTTGCGCGGATCAGACACCTCTCTGATGACATTATTCAATTCGAATTCCACTATGGGCTTGGCCACGCGCAAAATATTCTTCCAGTCTTCAGGATTATGGGCGACCAAATCCGCCGGGTCCTTGCCACCCTGGATATCAGCAATTTTTACATCCATGCCCAGAGTGAGCGCGATACTAGCCGCACGCATAGCGGCCTTGCGGCCGGCGGTGTCGGCATCAAAAGCGATGATAATATTGCCTGACAAACGCCTCAGCAGTCCGAGATTATTGACTACCCCATCACGGTTGGCCTCAACGTCAGCCAGGGCTGTACCCGAAGAAGCCACCGTATTCTTGATACCGGCTTGATGTGACATGATCAGGTCCATTTGTCCTTCTACCAGAATAGCGTAATCGAGTCGGCGGATGAAACTCTTGGCCTTATCGAGGCCATACAACACCGAAGATTTGTCGAAGAGTGGAGTGTCGGGACTATTCAGATATTTGGCTGACTGACCATCATCCTTCAAAATACGCCCGGAAAAAGCAATGACTCGGCCGCTCGAATCACAAAGCGGAAACATTACCCGGCCCCGGAAACGATCGTAGTAGTTACCAGTACCGTCTGAGGCTCTTTTTGCCAAACCTGAGCGTTCAATCAGCTCGTTGGACCACTTTTGGGAACGCAAGAAATCATAGAGATTACGCCAACCAAGCGGTGCCCAACCGATCCGAAAATCGGTCCTAGTTTTGTCAGAAACACCACGACTACTGATATATTCTTGGGCTTCTTTGGCTTGAGCTAGGGCTCCCTCGAAATATTTGGCCGCGGCTTCCATAATACGGAACAGCTGATCTCTCTCGCTATCTACCGCCTGATCGAAGACCAGTGGCACTCCCGTTCTCTCGGCTAGAATCTTCAAAGCACCTTTGAAGTCCAAACCTTCGAATTGTTCCACAAATGAAAAAATATCCCCTTTGGCACCACAACCGAAACAATAGTAGCCGCCACGATCAGGCGAAACGAAGAAGGAAGCCGTCTTCTCATGATGAAAAGGACAGCGTGCTTTGAATGATTTGCCGGCTTTCTCCAGCTTGATATAGGAGCCAATCAAATCCTCAATGGCCAGACGGGCCTTGATTTCTTCGACAGTCGAACGATTCATGGGCGTAGTATACCCCAAAGCGCCAGACTTTGCCGAACTTGGCTTCAATGAAGCTGTTTAATGAGTTTTACTATTTCAGGAAAACTTGGACTAATGAAATGACCACGATTCTTGTAGATATGCAATATGGCATCTGGTAAAGCGTTCGCATAGTGCCCTAGACTGGCGAAATTGACGATGGGGTCATCCTCACTATGGAAGAAGTGCAATCTTGATCCATAAGCCGCCAAACGATCAAATTTCGCCGGTAGCAAGAAATCACCCAAAGGCTTCTTGTGGCTCGCATCAGACCAGGGCGATGACACCAGACATACCGCCGCAACTTTTTTGGGCAAGCGATTTTCGGCCAAATATTTGGCTAGGAAAATACTACCCAAAGAATGCCCTACCAAGATCATGCCATCGGCAAAATAAGGTTGGCACTTTTTGAACCAAATAGCCCACTCAAGATATTTGGCATTCTCGGCATTAGGCATACACGGATTGATCACTCGATAACGTCGTCCAAGCACCTTGCCGAGTTCGGTTTTCCAATCTTTGGTCAAATCTCTTTCGGGATCGAAATCGTCACGACGCAAATCAGTCAGATACTGTTCATAGGTATCGTAGGCACTACCACCATGGATGACAATGACCGGTATCGGTTTGAGTATTTTGGGCATATTTGTTTCGGTATCATATCACAAATCAAAAACCGGCTAATATTAGCCGATTTTTGAAAAACTTGGATCAACTCCAGATCACCTCACTATTCCGAGACTGTATCAGCATTATCCTTGGGCAGTTCGCGTTTGAGCATCTGCTGCTTGGCCGAACCGACGAAACCAGTTCCAGCCGGTACCAAGCGACCAATAATCACATTTTCCATCAGACCTGAAAGGTCATCAGAAGCACCACGCACCGCATTGGAGATAAGGACGCGGGTCGTGTGTTGGAAGGAAGCGGCTGACAAGAAACTCTTGCTAGACAGAGAGGTTTCAGTGATACCCATGATCAGGTTGGCAACCTTGGCCGGAGCACCTCCAGCAGCCTTGGCGGCGGCATTTTCTTCGGAAAGAAGAATGTCGTCAACGATCATACCTTCGGTCAGATTGGTGTCACCAGCCTCAAGCACACGGCGGCGGCTGAACATCTGTTTGACTATGAGCTCGATATGCTTGCGAGAGACTGTTTCACCCTGCAACTCGTAAATTTTACCCACTTCGGTAATAACATAATCCTTGGCGCGTTCCTCGCCGCCATATTCGAAGACCTCATCAATATCAGCTGAGCCGTCAGTCAACAAATCACCCTTCTTGACCCGATCACCAACCTTTACAAGGGTTGTACGACGATAAGAGAAGGTGTACTCGACCGGCGCCGGCTTGGCACCCTTGGTCTGATCTTCGATTTCTGGAAGCATGGTAATCACTTTTTCCTTGCCCAAATCCTTGACTTCCATGATGACGCCGTTGACCGTCGCTACAACCGCGGGGATCTTGGGGCGGCGCTTCTCGAAGACTTCTTCGACGCGCGGCAGACCCATGGTGATATCACCACCCTGAGAAGCCGTACCACCGGCGTGGAAAGTACGCATGGTCAATTGGGTACCAGGCTCACCGATAGCTTGGGCAGCTACGGTACCAACCGCCTCACCGAGTGAGACAATCTTGTTACCACCCAGATCCATACCATAACATTGGGCACACACACCGCGAACCGTCTTGCAAGAGAGCGGCGAACGCACGCGGACTTCATTGACTCCAGCCTCTTCGATCTTTTGGGCGTCGGTCTTGGAGATGAGATGACCCTTCTTGAAGATCACCTGTCCACCAACCTGAATATCCTCAGCAATAACGCGGCCGCGGATATTCTTGGAAAGCGGAATGTTCATGCCAGAAGCCGTCTGACGGTGAATAATAATAGAATCCTTGGTGCCGCAGTCTTCCTCTGAGACCACTACGTCCTGGGCTACCACGAAGAGCTTACGGGTCAGATAACCAGCCTTGGCGGTGTTGAGAGCTGTGTCGGTCAAACCTTTGCGGGAACCGTGCGTCGTGATGAAATATTCGATAGGCGTCAAACCTTCCTTGGCACATGACAGGATCGGGAATTCGATGGTCTCACCGGAAACAGAAGCAATCAAACCTTTCATACCAGCCATTTGTGTGATTTGCGAGAGTGAACCACGAGCCCCGGAGGTAACCATATCGTAGACTGAGCCCATCTTGTCGAGTGAGCCAGGGATGGTCTTCTCGACTTCCCCTTTGGCCTTTTGCCAGATTTCCACATGTTTACGAACCCTTTCTTCTTCGGTCAGCAAACCTTCATCGAATTGACCAGTGACCACCGCAGCCTGGTCCTTGGCTTTGGTAATGATCTCATGTTTGGCAGCCGGTACCATGATGTCATCAATACCCCAAGTAGTACCCGAATAAGTGGTGTAACCGAAACCAAAAGTCTTGATCCGATCCAGAATCGGAGCAATATGATTGGCACCATGAGCCGTAATCATATCGTCGATAATGGCGCCGAGCTTCTTGCGACCGACTTCTTCGTTGATGAAGATGTAATCAGACGGCAAAACATTGTTGAAGAGGATGCGTCCTACAGTTGTCTCGAAGATCGTTCCGGCTTGAGCGGCATACTTCTGATTGTCAGTCGGTGCCAGAACCTTGATCTTGGCACGCAGGTCCACTTCCTTGAAAGAATGCGCGAGCGTGGCGGCGTCCGGCGATTCGAAGATCTTGCCTTCACCCTTGGCTCCGGGGACTTGTTTGGTCACCCAGAAACAACCGAGAACAATATCGAGCATCTTGGCAGCCACAGTCGGATCATTGTTACCTGGTTTCAGAATATTCTTGTCTGAAGCCATAATTTCCTTGGCTTCGAGTTGGGCTTCGTCAGAGAGCGGCACGTGAACGGCCATTTGGTCACCGTCGAAGTCAGCGTTGAAAGCCGTACAAACCAGCGGGTGCACCTGAATAGCATTACCCTCGATCAGAGTCGGGCGGAAGGCCTGGATACCCAAGCGGTGCAGAGTCGGCGCACGGTTCAGAAGCACATACTTGCCTTTGATTACCTCTTCCAGAATTTCCCAGACCTCCTTGGCGCCATCATCAATCAAACGATTAGCTCCACGAATGTTGTAGGCCAACTCGCGCTTCAAGAGACCGGAAATCACAAAAGGTCGGAAGAGTTCCAGAGCCATATGCTTGGGCAAGCCGCATTCATCCAATTTGAGCTCTGGACCGACCACGATCACTGAGCGGCCGGAGTAGTCTACGCGCTTACCGAGCAAATTCTGACGGAAGAGACCACGCTTTGACTTCAAGCCATCTGATAGCGATTTGAGGGCGCGCTTCTCACGAGCGAGCGCGGCCGCGCCAGCCGATGAAGAATGTCTGATGGAATTATCGATCAGGGCGTCTACAGCTTCTTGCAAAATACGTTTCTCGTTGCGCAAAATAACTTCCGGAGCTTTGATCTCTTTGAGCTTGAGCAAACGATTGTTGCGGTTGATCACGCGGCGATAGAGATCGTTGACATCGGAGGTGGCATAACGACCACCATCCAGAGCCACCATCGGACGCAGTCCCGGCGGAATTACTGGAATGCGCACCAGGAACATCCATTCCGGACGAACATTAGCCTTGATCATCTGCTTCACCAATGACAGACGCTTGGATAGCCTTTCACGGTCGGCCGCGCTGGCGTCAGTGTGAGCCTGCTCGATTTCCTGCTGCAGCTTGACCAGATCAACCTTCTTGAGCAAATCGTAGATAGCTTCGGCGCCAATAGAGGCCTCGAAGAAAGCACCGTATTTGACGGCATATTTGTGATAAGTGACCTCATCCATGACCAAGCCAGGCTCAATAGACTCAATCTCTCGACGAGCACCGAGCAAGAGTTCCTTCAGAGCTTCCTTGGTTTTGTCATCTTGGGCAGTTTTGACCTTGTTCTTGTACTCAGCATCAAGTTCTTTCAGGAACTTGGCTTTGCCGGCCTGATCTACCTTGATAGCGATGTAGCCGGCAAAATAAACAACTTTTTCCAAATCAGCCGTGGTCATACCGAGAACCAAACCGATGCGAGATGGGACGCTACGCAAGAACCAAATATGCGAAACCGGCGTGGCCAATTCAATATGACCCATGCGTTCACGGCGCACAATCGAACGAGTGATTTCTACGCCACATTTTTCACAGACGATACCCTTGTAGCGAATGCCGCGATACTTACCACAATAACATTCATAATCTCGGTCCGGACCGAAGATTCTTTCATCGAACAAACCATTCTTCTCGGATCGCTGAGTGCGATAGTTGATGGTTTCTGGCTTGGTAATCTCGCCATAAGACCATTCGAGAATCTTTTCCGGTGAAGAAAGGGATAGTTTGACCAGATCAAACTGAGGTGAATCAACTTGTTTTTTGATGGGAGTTTGCATGTGAGTGTTGAATGATGAGAGTTAAGTGGATCTGAATCATTCGGTTATTCCTCGTCGACCGGTTGAGGTTTGCTGATAAGTTCCACATCCAAGGCCAAGCCTCGGAGGGTTTTCAGGAGCACATTGAAGGAAGCTGGCAGGTTCGGCATGCGCATTTTCTCGCCTTTGACGATAGCGTCGAAAGTTGCTGAGCGACCGACAATATCATCAGATTTGACGGTCAGGATTTCACGCAAAGTATAAGCCGCGCCGTGACCGAGAAGAGCCCAGACTTCCATTTCACCGAAGCGCTGGCCACCACCTTGAGCCTTACCACCTAGCGGCTGTTGGGTAATCAGCGAGTATGGTCCGATCGAGCGCATGTGGATCTTGTCTTCCACCATGTGGTGCAACTTCAGGATATACATATAACCAACAGCGATAGGCTGGTCGAAGTGTTCCCCAGTACGACCGTCGCGCAATTTCATTTTTCCTGAAGCGTCGTGGCCGGCCTTGACCAATTCTGCCTTGATTTCGGCATCAGTGGCTCCCGCAAACGGCGGCACAATCGCCTGATAACCGAGTGAATCAGCGGCCAGACCGAGGTGTAATTCTAGAATTTGACCCAAGTTCATGCGGGAAGGCACGCCGAGCGGAGTCAGAATAACATCGATCGGGCGGCCATCTTCCATATAAGGCATATCTTCCTCCGGCAAAATGCGTGAAATGACACCCTTGTTGCCGTGGCGACCGGCCATCTTGTCACCAACAGAAATATTGCGTACTTCAGCGACTTCGATATAGATCTTCTTGATGATTCCAGATTCGAGTTTGTCACCACGTTCACGAGAAAAGACTTTGACGGAAATGACTCGGCCGCGCTTGCCATTCTCCATGCGCTTGGAAGTGTCCTTAACATCGCGGGCCTTCTCACCGAAGATCGAACGGAGGAGACGCTCTTCCGGCGTCAGTTGTGTTTCGCCTTTCGGGGAAATCTTACCAACCAAAATGTCACCCGGTCGAACTTCCGCGCCGATACGGACAATACCTTCCTCGGTCAAGTTCTTGAGCTTGGCTTCACCGACATTGGGAATATCGCAAGTGGTAACTTCCGGACCGAGCTTGGTGTCGCGAACATTAACAACGAACTCCTCGATATGGATAGAACTCCATTTGCTATTTTTGACGACTCTTTCGGACAAAATGATAGCGTCTTCGTAGTTATTACCAGACCAGGACATGAAGGCCACCAGAGCGTTGTGACCCAAGGCGATTTCACCATGGTCTGAAGTAGAAGTATCGGTCAGGACATCACCCTTCTTGACCTTATCACCGACAGAGACTACTGGTCGCTGGTGTAGAGCGGTGAAACCGTTGGTGCGCTGGAACAAGACCAGATCATATTCACGCTTCTTACCACTCTTCTTGCCATGGAAGACAATCTTCTTGGCATCAACCGCGACGATCTCGCCATCTTCTGGAGCAGTGATAACACGACCGGTATCCAAGATGGCCTTGTGCTCCATACCTGTAGCTACAAACGGTGCCTCTGGCACCAAGCATGGCGTGGCTTGACGCAACATGTTGGAACCCATGAGGGCACGGTTGGCATCATCATGGTTGAGGAACGGAATGAGCGAAGTAGCCACCGAAAAAGCTTGGTTGGTAGCCACATCCACATAATCAACATCATGGCTACCGACCATGGCCGGTTTGCCATTCTGACGAACTTCTACATCTTCCGTGGTGATTCGACCATCTGCATCACGAGGGGTGGCCGCGTGAGCAATGCGGAAATTCTCTTCTTCTAGCGCGTTCATATAAGTGATCTCTTTGGTAATGACTCCATCCTTGACCTTGGCATAAGGCGTTTCAATCATGCCAAAATCATTGATGCGAGCATAAGCCGTGAGACGCAAAACTAGACCGATGTTCGGACCTTCCGGCGTATGGATCGGACAGAGGCGACCGTAGTGAGACGGGTGGACGTCGCGCACTTCAAAACCGGCACGTTCGCGGGACAAACCGCCTGGACCGAGAGCTGTCAGAGTTCGCAGGTTCTCAATCTCACCTAGGGTGTTCGTCTGCTCCATGAACTGTGAGAGCTGGTTCGTGGTGAAAAATTCCTTGATACGCGCCTGGAGCGGCCTCGGATAAATGAAAGAAACTGGCATGGTGATATCAGGCTCGATCGTAGACATCTTGTCCTGAATATTGCGCTTCATCTGTGACAAACCGAGGCGAATACGCTGTTCGAGTAGTTCACCGACATAACGCACGCGGCGGCTGCCGAGGTGATCAATATCATCAGCTTGCATATCCGGCGTTACATTCATGGTCACCACATGACTGATCGTCGTGGCCAAATCATCCAGATCAAGGGTGCGGCGTTCCAGAGACTTCTCATCCATTCCCTTGCCGAAACGCTTGTTGAAACGGAAGCGTCCGACCTTGGAGAGGTCATAGCGTTCGTGATGCAAAATAGCCTGAATAAAGGAGCGGGCATTGTCCGCGGTAGCCAAGTCGCCATCGCGCAAACGCTTGTGGATCTCGATATAAGCCTCTTCCACAGTCTTGGCATGGTCCTTGGCCAGAGTAGCCTCAATCACCTTGCGGGCAGCTTCATTGCCTTTGAACAAGTCCATAATCTGCTGATTGGTCTCGGCTCCACGGATGCGCAGAAGCGAAGTGATCGGGAATTTGCGCTTGCGATCAATGCGGCAATAGATCGTGCCGTCAGCATCAGTCTCGATCTCCATCCAAACACCGCGAGCCGGAATAATCTTGGCACCGAAGTAATTCTTGCCTTTAACTTCGTTGGCCGTGAAGAAGATACCGAAGGAGCGGGCCAACTGCGGGATGATGACGCGTTCAACACCGTTGATGATGAAAGTGCCGTGATCAGTCATGAGCGGCAAGTCCGCCAGGAACATCTCCTGTTCCTTCTCAACATTCAAGGTCTTGTTCTTGAGGAAAACCTTGATCTTGATCTGCCCTTCTAGGTTGAGCTTGTTGTCCTTGGCATAGTGCTCGCCAAACTTCGGTCTGATCAATTCCAAACCACCGAGAGACAGCTCGAATTTCTTCTCAGCATAGTCCTTGATCGGTGAAAACTCCTTGAGCAGGTTCGGTAGGCCATGCTCGATGAGCTCAGTATAGGAGAGCAACTGAGACTCCACCAAATGAGGCATTTCGGTGAGCGGTTCCTGATAGCGGGAGAAATATTTCTTGGGGCGAGCGCCGGTCTGTGTAGTCATGTTGGTAAAAATGATAATAAAGAAACTGTAGTAATGAAAACTGGACGACAAAAACGCAAAAGACCGCTCTCATCTATTGAGAACGGCGAAATGTTTGGATTACCTCGAGTGGGTAGACACGAGTAGGATTAATTTTGAACCTTTCTAATCCTCCGCTTGGGCAGAACTCAAGCTGCGAAGTTGAGGAGACCCTATCAAATTAGCCGTGATAAGTCAAGTTGACTTGTTCATAACTGCGTAATATGGTGTGGTTGAAATAACCAGCACAAACAAATACTTACCAAGGAGGAATTGTTATGACTTTTAAAGAAAGACCGCTCTCTGGCGAAGAATGGGTCAGAATATGTGTTATTACACGGACTCTGCCCATTCCAAAAAGGCTTGATGACGATGGTATCCTGATGGTCCGAGCTGTTCTGGGAATTTTGCGACGTCTGAACTATCCGGATATCTTCGTTGTCATCGAAGAAAAGGAAAAGGAGGTCTTGCCGCCTGAGAATGCCAGACAGTTTCTCGAAGCTGTCCGGACTTACCAGGGGCACAAAATCGGTTTGGCCATAGGCTTGACCCGAACCCTGGGCATAAACCTGCTCAATGTTTGTCAGGAGAGGCTCGGCACCAATAAAGCCTCTTTCCTGGTGGAATTTCCACCCTTGGGAAAACTGAGCGCCGATGAGGCTATGGAGGCCGGCCTAGTGGATCGCCTCATTCCTGACGCTGAACTGGACCAGTTTTTCATGGATCGAAATATGGAGCACCACTCCTGATGGAGATCCTACAGCCGAGGCGTTATAACAACGCCTCTTTTTTATTTAAAAATCTTCTGATTCTTCGAAAAACCATTCTGTCGGCCAACTTTCCATTGATCAATCTTGGCGTGATTTCCTTGTAGCAGAACTTCCGGTACCTTATAAATCTTTTTTTTGTATTTGAAAGCAGCGGGCCGCGTATAAACATCCGGACTAGAGACGCGGCGTTCTTCCACTGATTCGTCATGACCGAGCACGCCTGGCAAACGGCGCGTAATAGTATCGATCATGATGAGAGCTGGTAGTTCCCCGCCGGTAAGCACATAAGGGCCAACTGAAATGTCAGTCATCGGAAAAACTTTTTTGACTCTGGCATCAATACCTTCATAACGGCCGCAAACCATAACAATATCGGAGTACTTCCGGAAAGTATCCGCCACCGTATTGGAGAACTGATGACCGGCCGGGCTGAAAAAAACAATTTTGACCTTTTTTTTGGAAGATTTTTGATTCAATTTGCGTCCAACAGCTTTGGCAATAGCTCTAATGACCGGTTCAGCTTCGAGTACCATTCCCGGACCGCCGCCATAAGGCCTATCATCTACTCGACGCTCAGCATAAGTTGGTTTGCTTCCTCGGCCAATCGCAAAATCCCTTGGATTATAGTATTTCACGGCAATCTTCCCTTCTTTCTGGGCTCGTTTCAAAATCGAAGCCTCCAGATAAGAAGTCAGACTCTCCGGGAACAAACTGATAACATGGAAGGTAATCATGGCCACACTCTAGCACAAGCGCGGGTTGGTCGGAACAAGCTCATGCACCTTTTGTTATACTGATATCGTAACAATCAGCACTGGATATAATAAAAAAATAAAATGGACCAACGCAAAAAATTTTACGTTAGCCTAACCGCCGTGGCCACTGTGGCTCTAAGTGCGCTTGTTATTGCCTTCTTCAGTCGCAAAACTACCTCGAATAATCTGGCCGCCACTGCCGTAGCAGCGGTTGATCAACCTTCGGCGACAACGGATACAACCACGAACAATACAGCTTCTTCCCCAACGAATCATACTGCCGCCGATACTACCGTCACACCGAGCACGATGATGACTACCACCATGCCACCGGCCGCAATGGCTTCAAGCATGCCCAGTCATATGTATGAATACAAGAACGGTACTTACACAGCAGTAGGTTCTTATGAATCACCGGCCGGAATCGAGAGTATCGGCGTATCTCTTACCATCAAGAACGACAGCATCAGTGCTGCCAGTGTCACGCCGATGCCCAACGATGGCACTTCTTCTTATTACCAACAGCGCTTTGCTGACGGATACAAGTCTATGGTCGTTGGCAAAAGTGTTGATTCCGTAAACTTAGATGTGGTTTCAGGTTCTTCCCTAACACCGATTGGCTTCAACAAAGCCTTGGCCGCCATCAAGGCCAAGGCCAAAGCCTAAAAGAATGGAAAAAAGTAGCTTCACAGCTCTCGGTACCAGCTGGGAAATTGGGCTGGATAATAACACCGGGTTGGACAGCAAAAAAATCATTGGCTTGATCCGTGAGAGATTAGAAACCTTCGAAAATAATTACTCTCGTTTTCGTTCTCACTCCCTGGTCAGTCAAATAGCTCACAAGGCTGGCCGATACAAGATGCCTGCTGATGCCGGAGATATGATCCGATTCTATAGAGAACTCTGGCAAACCACCAACGGCAAAGTCACTCCCTTGATTGGCCAAGTACTAGTGGATGCCGGCTACGATGAGAATTATTCCCTGAAACCCAAAACTCAGATCGCCCCGGCTGAATCATGGGATGAGATGATTGATTATCAGGAGCCTTGGTTGAATGTTCTGAAACCGGTGCAACTAGATTTCGGCGCGGCCGGCAAGGGTTATGCTATTGACTTGGTTTCAAACATGATTGAGCAAGCTGGTTTCCAAAAATATTTCGTCAACGCCGGCGGTGATCTGCGTTATTCGTCGACTGATAAACATAAACTACGCGTAGGCCTAGAAGATCCGGACAATCAGGCTCTAGTGATCGGTTTGGCGGAAATCGAGAAAAGTGGCTTGGCGGGATCGGCCGGCAACCGTCGGGCCTGGGATCGTTTCCATCATATTATCGATCCTCACACAGCAACCTCACCCAGCCACATCAAGGCTCTTTGGGTCACGGCTCAAACAACTATGTTGGCCGACGGTCTGGCGACGGCACTCTTCTTCACCTCACCAGCCGAATTGTCTCGAAAATTTGATTTTGCATATGCGATTGTCTACGCCGATCGTCAGAGTCTTGTTTCCGAGAATTTTCCTGGGCATTTCTTCTGACAAAACCGAACCGAGATTATGCTCTGGATAATAAATACTTATCAATAATAGTGTTATAATGTAATCAACATGACTTCTTTTATGAAAAATCTGCGTCTATTCTCCCCGGTGGTCTTGCGACTGAGCATTGCTCTGGTCTTCTTGTGGTTTGGTATCAATCAGATTGCCGATCCCAATCAATGGGTAGCTTACGTACCTGATAGTGTTGTTAACTTCTCTGGTCTGGCCGTGACTACTATTGTTTTTTTGAACGCCATTTTCGAAATAATCCTGGGTTCAGCCTTGCTGTTGGGATTCTTCACACGATGGACATCTGCTCTCTTGGCTCTGCATATTATCGATATTTTTGTCATTGTCGGCCTGAATGCGACTGGCGTACGCGACTTCGGCATCGCGGCAGCCACCCTAACCATCTGGCTCAACGGTTCTGATTGGTTCACCCTGGACCGCTTCATGCGTCATGACGCTTTTGCCACACCGACGATTGTTTTGCCCGGTGGCACCCAAACAAAAAGCGAACTTTAAAAGTTCGCTTTTTGTTCCCAATAATTCTTGAGAAGAAAAGAGGAATTACGAATTATCCCAAATCCAAATCAGCCATGGCTTCATCTACGGTCTTGGACGCTGAAGAAACCGATGGGGCTTGGGTTTTTTCGGCTTGATATTCGGCGGAACGCAAACCACCGGCCGGCTCATTGATCTTCAGATTGACGCGGGAATTATTCTTCATACCGACAACACGCAAGAGAGTCCTGATGGACTTGGCGGTATTGCCCTGACGGCCAATAATCTTGCCCATGTCAGCGGCAGCCACATCAAGGGTCATGAGCACACCCATTTCATCTACAGAACGGGTCACTTTGACCTGATCTGGATTGTCGACTAGAGCCTTGATCACAAATTCTAGGAACTGCTGGTCTAATGGCATATTCAGTGAAATAGCTGGTAAGAGTCGTACAGACAACGAACCTGTACTACAGTGAATTGTAACAGATGGCCCCAAGCCGTCAATTGACGGCTTGGGGCCATTTTTTCCACAACAGCAATATTAAGCTTGCGCGGGACTGGCCGGTGCCTCAGAAACAGGTGCAGCTTCCGGTGCGGCCTCAGTCGTAGGAACTGCGGCAGCTGCTGGGGCAAGAGCAGCC
This sequence comes from bacterium, assembly GCA_021782175.1. GTDB lineage: Bacteria > Patescibacteriota > Minisyncoccia > Phycocordibacterales > PALSA-1337 > C7867-002. Next base: position 27,986 of record JAJXVL010000002.1, on the reverse strand, counting down.
TCTGTAGCTGCTGGCGTAACCGGAGCGGCCGCAGAAGCATCAGCTTCACCCTCTTTCTTGATTGGGCTTTTCCGAGGCAAAGCGTTGAGCTTCTTGCCACTAATAACCTTGTGACTCACCAGGAAGTTATGAATCGTCACCGAGGTTTGGGCGCCTTTGGACAACCAGTGTTTGATCTGTTCTACATCCAGCTGATCAAGGCTGTTCTTGCGACGGCTATCGTACCAACCGAGATTCTCCAAGTACTTGCCACTCTTGGGGCCATTCTTGGAATCGGTCAAAACCACTCGGAAAGTTGGTTCGTGCTTGCGGCCGACGCGCTGTAATCTAATAGTCAACATGGGGCAGACTTTACCAGATTGCTTCCGGAAAAGCAACTCTGGTATAATAGCCCGCATGAAAGTGCTGGTTGTCGAGGACGACCGCAACACTGCCAAGATCGTCAAAGACAGTCTAACGGCCTATTTCCATACCGTCGAAATCTCCCACGATGGAGCCGATGGATCTTTTCTAGCGCGCAGTTATGAATATGATGCCATCGTCTTGGACTATGCCCTGCCCAACAAAGACGGCCTGACTGTTTGTCGTGAGATCAGAGCTATTGGAAAGACTACGCCGATTATTTTTGTATCAGTGACTGATGAGGTCGAGGTCAAGATCGCTGCTCTGAATGAAGGTGCCGATGACTACATGACCAAACCTGTTTCTCTAGACGAGTTGAGAGTCAGATTATCAGCTATCACCCGAAGATCACCTTGCATCAGAAATCCCAAATTGCAAGTTGGCAAACTAGTCTTGGATCCCAACATTCACGCTGTCACATATGCCGAGGAACAAATTATTCTCACTCGCAAAGAATTCAATTTGCTTCAATATTTCATGGAACATGTCGATACAATCGTTTCCAGAGCCCAACTCATGGAACATATCTGGACAGCCGACGGTAATCCTTTCTCAAATACCGTAGAAGCCCATATCAGGAATCTACGCAGGAAACTTTCCGAAAAAGGCTTGACCGGACTAATTATCAATATCCCCGGACGCGGATATCTTATCAGAAGCCACTGAGAAAAATTCATTTGGATTTTAATCTTTCTTGAAGAAAATTTTAGACCTAATTTGATAGTGTGCTGCTGAGTCATGAGTCGACATGACTCTTATTATCAAGGGCTATGATCGCCGGCGAGCAAAATCTTCCCTGATCGAGATCGCCAGAGCCACATGTCGTCCTTTGCGCATAAAAAAGTATTCGCAAAAACGCTTTCCGCCGTAGAAGCCTTCAAGGCTCAAGCGGCGGGATTGTGGCGTCAAGCAGCCAGTAACTGGACCGACAGTTTCACCGCTTCTTTTAGCAGCTTGATTTTCATTTCTTTGTGGGTATTTTTTATCCTTGCCATAAGTTACGCCGTTTGGTTCTGGCAGATTCAGTGGTTCAATACTTTGATCGGTTTACCTTTGATTATTCTGACTCTCTGTTTGTTGTCAGGATCCATCAGCATGGCTAGTATTCCCGCCAGCGTCATAGCTGTTTTTATTTTGTTGAGTATCAGAGAAGCCGTCAATCCCCTATTACCTGATTGGCAAGTAACCACTATCACCTTTTTTGATATGACTACTTTTGCTGGTGGTTTTTTGCTGATAGGACTCATGATCAGACTGATCTATCACCGTGAGACTGTCCGGTTGGAACACTTGGCTCGAGCCGCTCAATTTGGTGAATTATCCAAAGGTTTGTTCCATGATCTAATGACTCCTCTGGCAGGTCTGGCAACCCAGATTCAGTACACCAACATGATAGCTGGTTCACAATTGAACATACTCGAGAAAGACTTGGCCGGTCTGATTGACACCGGCCGACACTTGGAAAATTTCATGCATCATCTGAGAAGAACTTTTATCAACCCAACTACAAATGAATCCAAACCTTCGGCCAATTTGGCGGAGAGTTTGCTAATGGCCAAAAACATAGTCAGTTATAATGCCCGGATCAATCGGGTGCAGTTGATGCTCGAATGCCCTGAAACAGGCTATGTCAAGATACACCCCGTGCGCTTGGAACAAATTTTTTTGAATATTTTGCACAATGCCATTGAGGCCTGCGCCCTAGCACAAAGATTCCCGGAAGTGCCTCTCACCGTCAGAGTGGCGGTATCACGTGCCAAACATGGTGGTTGGCAAATATCTGTGATCGATAATGGTTGTGGTATGACAAACAAAGAAGCTCGCGCGATCATGCGACGGCCTTTTTCTTCCAAACCCAATGGACACGGCTACGGCTTGATCATGGCTCGAAGCATTGTTGAGCGCGAACTGCACGGCAAAATCAAGTTTTCCAGTCGGGCCGGTTTGGGCACAACCTTCAATGTGACGATCCCTTCTTCCGCTTTGGTGCCACAACCGAAACTTGGACATCCCTAGCTGCTTTGCGATACCGACAATAGTCACACTCGGCGGCGGGCTTGGGAGATTTTTCCAGAAGCAGACAGGCTTTGAGATCAAGCAAGGCTTTATCAATCCAATCAGTTTGACCCTCGTAAGGAATAAGGTCTACATCGAATTCCAGACGACCATCGAAGGCTTTGCGGTCTGTGCGGCCGTTGCAATAGACAAAATATCCCGTTGAAGATACCTTGAAACCATTTTGCCGGAAAAGCCATTGATAAATTTCCATCTGACGCTTGTAACCGATCTGCCATTCCTTGTCCAAACTTACTTTTTCTTCTTTGCTGGTAGCCTTGTAATCGACAATGATCAATTCGCCGGCCTGGTTGATCCAGAGATCATCAATGGCGCCAGTGATGCGCAGATTGGTTGGTTGATGCAAATATTCAATCCCCTTGAAGGTATCACGCCAAATATCCAGAGATTCATGTGCGAATGGTTTGATATTCTTGAGACCATAAGCGGACATCAGCGGATGAGCACTGCCGGCCGCGCGATGGATATCAAACTCTTTCTTGATCAAAGTATCAACAGCTGAGTTGAGGTTGAAAGGAAAACCAGGTGGACGGCCGACGCCCAGCCGACGATCCAGATAGAAACACATCGGGCAGTTCAAGAATAGATCGATCTTGGAACGGCTAACCTTGAAAGGCTCCGTAGCGGCTGGGTCAAACAAACCTTTGGTGCGGCGTGGGTTGTAGAAATCAGACATAAATAGCCTGCCTATTTGGTGTTTTCCACCGTCACCTTCTCCATGGTAACTGGAGAAAGAGGCCGATCATTACCGTCGACCGGCGTAGCGGCAATGGCATCTACGGTATCCATACCAGAGATCACTCGACCGAAGATCGTATAGCTATGTGGCAGAGGAGTATCCTTTTGCATAATGAAGAACTGCGAACCGTTGGTGTTCGGACCAGCATTGGCCATGGCCACTGTGCCACGGACATAACCAGCCTGGAACGAAGGCGTGTTCGGATTGAGTTCATCGGCGAATTTGTAACCCGGACCACCCATACCGGTGCCAGTCGGATCACCACCCTGGATCATGAAGCCCTGGATCACTCGGTGGAAGATCAGGCCATTATAGAAACCTTTTTCAGCCAAAGTGATGAAGTTGGCTACGGTCTTGGGAGCATCAGCATCATAAGTTTCGAAAACGATCGGGCCGAAATTCGTCTGAATAGTGATGGTATGCATGAAATTGACATTATGATTGTTAGTAGTGGTTGTAGTACTTTGTCCAGACACGGAGGTTGCAGGGGTCACAATGGCTGACAGATTTGCGGCTGCGGACGAATCAAGTGGTGTCAGGTCATTGTAGCGATGATCAAAATAGAACCAAGCCCCCACGATAGCGAGTACCGCTAGGATTACTATGGACCAACGGAAATAAATATTCATAATACTAGAGATTATATAATTCTTTTACTTTTTCGACTATCAACTCCTTGGCGGCTGGTATAGACATAGCCAAAATAGCTCCAGCAGCCGCTTTGTGTCCCCCACCACCAAGGGCTACGGCTAGCCTGGAAACATCGAAACGCTCAGCATCACGGGTGCGCAAACCGACCTTGATCTTGTTTGTCTCAGCCTCAAAGAGCACAACGTCAATATCCCAGCCGATAACTGACCGCAGAATTGGTGATATCTGGCTGGTGCCAATATCGTCATCTTTTATATTCAGGCTCTCCAGATCAGCTCTGGTCATAATAGACATGGCCAACTGACCATTGCAAAAAGTCTCTATATGGCTCAAAGCCAAAGCTTGGAAAGCAATCGTGCCAGGTGTATTGGAATTTTCCATCTGGGAAATCAAGTCGCTAAAATCAGGCACCAGATCTATAAGCGCCGCGGCGATATGGAAAGTCTTTGGCGAAACACCACGATATTTGAGACCACCCGTGTCGGTATATATACCGACAAACAAATTGGCGGCAATGTCATGATCCATTTCAACTCCCCACAACGCAAAGAGCTCAAAAAGGATTTGACTGGTAGCCGGATAAGTATCAGCCACCAGGTTGATCTGGGCGAAACGCGTATTGGTCCGATGGTGATCAATATTGACTGTTTGCCAATAGTCCGGAAAAACTACCGGTTGAACATTCGAAACTCTATCTATGGTTGAACTATCCAGAGAAATAAATAGATCGAATTCTTTGTGATCAATCTCAAAAAAATTCTGTCTGACAATATCCCCCGCTCCCGGAAAGTGTTCGAAGGCTGGGGGCAATTTCGAATCACCCTGGATGACCACGGCATGCTTACCCATTTTCTCCAAGACAAACTTCATCGCTAGGGCCGAGCAGACTGAGTCTGGATCCGGTGAAGGATGACAATGGAGCAAAATCGAGTGAGCCTGTTTGACCAGAGAGAGAACAGCCGGGGCTAGAGCGTTAATTTCGGGATGAAGGTCTTGAGTTTGATTCATACGAAACGATTATAACACAGCTCAATCGCCGCATTCTTTACGAGCGATTCATGACCGTATAATCTCATTGAAAAGAGCCTGTCTTCGTGGTATATTGCGGTCCATGAAAAGAACTTACATCAAGGATTTACAACAGGCTGTTGGTGAGACAGTCATGGTCTATGGCTGGATCGATGTGCGCCGTGATCATGGCAAACTAATCTTCTTGGATCTGCGTGATATGAGCGGCAAAGTCCAAGCTGTAGCCCTACCCAATCACACTGAAGCTCATGAAATCGCTGGCCGCGTACGCTCCGAATGGGTTATCCAAGCTGAAGCCACAGTCAACAAACGTCCAGCCAAAATGGTCTCGGCAGACGAAGCAAACGGTGATATCGAACTGGAGTTAACCAAGCTCATAGTGCTCAACGAGGCTGAAACACCGCCTTTCGATGTGCGCAGTGATGGTCGCGAAATCAGCGAGGATGTGCGCCTCAAATACCGCTATTTGGACCTGCGTCGCCCGCGCATGCAGAAGAACATCCGTGCCCGTGATCGCATTATCACTTTCTTCCGTGACTATATGCACCGCCACGATTTCGTGGAGATCGAAACACCCATCATGATGAAGGGTACACCAGAAGGATCACGTGAATATGTTGTTCCTTCTCGCCTGGAACATGGCAAGTTCTATGTTCTGCCGCAATCACCTCAACAATTCAAACAACTCTCCATGGTGGCCGGCTTCGAGAAATACTTCCAGATCGCCCGCTGTTTCCGTGATGAAGATACACGCGGTGATCGCCAGCCAGAATTCACTCAGCTCGATTTCGAAATGTCTTTCGTGACCCAAGAAGACATTTTGCAATACACTGAGGCAATGTTCACCGAATTGATTCGGGCACTCTACCCCAACAAGCGCATCACTACCGCACCATTCCCGCGTCTAACTTATGCCGAGTCGATGAAACAGTACGGCAGCGACAAGCCGGACTTGCGCGAGAACAAACAGGACCCTGACGAGCTGGCTTTTGCTTGGATCGTGGACTTCCCCATGTTTGAAAAGGATGAGGATGGCAATATCCAAGCCGCTCATCATCCTTTCTGCTCGATCAAGGACGAGGATCGCGACAAATTCATGACTGGCCAAGACCTCTTGTCTGTACGCGCCAATTCCTACGATCTGGTCTTGAATGGCTACGAGCTAAGTTCTGGCTCTATCCGTATTCACCAGGCGGAAATGCAGCAGAAAGTCTTCGAATACCTGAATATTTCACCCGAGGAGCAGCGCGCCAAATTTGGCCACATGCTCGATGCCTTCAAGTTTGGTACTCCACCCCACGGTGGATTTGCCCCGGGTATCGATCGCACGGTCATGCTTCTCGAGAATGAGCCCAATATTCGCGAAGTCATTGCTTTTGCCAAAACTGGTGAAGGCAAAGATCTGATGATGGGAGCGCCTTCGGAAATCTCAGAGAAACAATATCGTGAGCTAGGCCTCAAAATAGTAGAAAAACCAGCCAAACAAAAATAGTTGGACTGGATCTATTTGTTCCCTACCAAAAACCGACTGTTCAGACAGTCGGTTTTGTTTGATAAGTTCTGAAATGTACGCCTAACGAGCCTTGCTACCAAAACGTTTGGCATGCTTGACTGCCAAGCGTTTCTTGGTTTTGCGCGAACGCGAAGTTCGCGGTCTGGTGTTGATTCTTTTGGCCATGGGAGCATTATACCTCGCCTAAGAGGCAATGTGTAGTATGATTAGGCCGATGTCATTACCAGAAACAACAGATTATGCGCTAATCGAGAGAAGTCGCGCTGGCGAAGATCAAGCTTTCGAAGAACTGATGAGGCGCTATTTGCAATCTGTGTGGTACTTCGCCCGCCAATACGCCAAACTGGAAGCTGATACTGAAGATATCGTCCAGGACACTTTCTTCAAAGTTTGGAAAAATTTGAAACGTTTCGACCCGTCCAAACCCTTTCGACCTTGGCTATACACTATTGCCAGAAATACCGCTCTGGACTACCTGAAGAAACGGCGGGCTTTTTCATTTTCTGATATGGACCCCGATGACAGTGAACTATCTTTCGAGGACACACTGGAATCAACTGAACCTACACCGCTTGATATTTTCGAGCAAAAGGCCAACCAATCAATACTTGATGAAAGCTTGGAAATTCTGCACCCGGAACATCGAGCGGTGATGATCATGCACTATCAGGATGGTCTGACTTTTGAAGAGATCGCTGTAGTGGTAGCCAAACCGATGAATACCGTCAAGAGTTGGCACCGTCGAGCACTTAGTAAACTCAAGAAACATCTAATGCACCAGAATCATTGAACCAAACGTATTAAAAACGACTGTGTCAAAATGTCACTTGCCAAAAGTATGAATCCATTATTTAGCAACAAAAAAGTGAGCTGGGCGGAGCAATCTGATGCTCTCTGTCAGGCTGTCATGACTCGGATTGCCAAACGCCGTGCCTGGCAAAGGCGTGGCGCCATCGCGGCTTATGGCGGTTTATTTGTTTCCGCTGTGGTCGCGCTCATACCGGCCTGGCAGTATGCAGCCGAAAGAGCCGCGGCTTCTGGTTTCGCTGATTATCTTTCTTTGTTGGCTTCTGATGGATTCCAACTGCTCGGCTCCTGGCACGCTCTCTTGTTGTCGTTGGCAGAATCTGCACCAATCGTAGGCATGACTGCGGTTTTGGCCACAACAGTAGCTGCCATTTATGCTGTACGTCAGCTCGTTTTAAACATTAATGATTTGCGCTATTCAAGTCTATGAAACACTTCAAGGCCTTCATCGGTTATTCTCTGGTCTCTCGCATCATCGTAGTCCTGGCCATCTTGCTCATTGGGCTTATAATCTTCTGGGCTGGGGCGGCTGTCGGTTGGCGTCAGGCACAATTCTCCTGTGGTTGGGATAGTCATTATGCCGAAGTTTTCGGTGGGCCGGGTTCACCTTTCGATATCAAACCTGATCAGGATGATATTTCTGTGGCCAACGGTGCCGCCGGACAGGTCATCGCCATCAATTTCCCGGTAATTGCCGTCAAAGGTCCGGACCAAGTGGAAAAAGCCATTGTCCTCGAACCAAAAACGGTTATTCGTTTTGGCCGCAGGACAGCCACCACTAGTGACATCAGTCTCGGTGATGTGCTCGTGGCTATCGGTTCACCAGACAAGTCTGGAAGAATCATCGCTTCTTTTGTTCGCATCATGCCCTTGTTGAATCAGAATATGGCTTCAGGTACCAATCAGAATTATCAACAGCCTATCCGTTAGACTGCACAATTATTGCTCCAGGAAAAAATGAACAAAATCAAACGCTCGCTCAGCACGGGTTTCCGGAAACATAAGAAGTTATCGATATTTATTACTATCGTAGTAGTTATCGGGGCCTACAAGATTGCCTCTACTGCCGGCAATGGCCAAACTACCACTCAATACACCGTGACTCCAGCCACAATTGGTCGGATCACTCAGACCGTCTCCGGCAGCGGACAGGTCACAGCATCCAGACAAATCGATTTGACCAGCCAAGTTTCTGGAACCATCACTTCTATTGATGTAAAGGTAGGGGATCGTGTCACAGCCGGTGAATTGATCGCTACTATTGATAACACCACCGCGGCCAAAAACCTCAAGAGTGCGGAGCTCTCTTTGGCTCAATTGACCGAACCAGCCAAACCTGGAGATATCCTCAATGCCCAAAACAGTTTGAACAAAGCTTATAGTGATGGCCTGAATTCAGTGGCCGCGTCCTTTATTGACCTACAAACAGTCATGACTGGTGCCAACAATTTACTCTATGATCAGTCTGGTTTCCTGGGTACAGCCAACTCCACTTCCCTGATTGCTACGGCTCAGAACTATCGCGCCAATGCCGGTCAAGCCTATGACAAGGCCAATAACCTATATCAGAAAGTGCTCGCTGAATATCACGCCACATCCGGACAAAGTGCTACTTCCAGTATTGAACAACTGATTAGCGACACCAGCGATGTCTTGCGCGCCGCTGCTACAGCCTTGACCGACATTCAGAATACGGTGACCTATATCGCGGCTACTCAGCCAAATTACCAGACCAAGACTCTGCCTTCCACCCAGAGCAATATTGCTTCATGGACGACCACGATAAACGGAGACCTCTCCAGTGTGAGCGGCGCCAACAACAGTATTGCCAGCGCCAGCAATACCCTGAACAATTTGATTGCCGGTGCCGACCCTCTCTCGGTCCAGGCTTCACAACTATCAGTCAATCAGGCTCAACAAACTTATGATGAGTATTTCATCCGAGCACCCTTCGATGGCGTGATCGGAAGATTGCCTGTCAGTGTCTATGACCAAGCCGGTGGCAGTACTGTTATTGCCACAATCATCGGCGACAAAAAAGTTGCCAACATTTCACTCGACGAAGTCGACGCGGCCAAAGTTCAAGTCGGCCAAAGTGTGGCTGTGACCTTCGATGCTATCAATGGCCTAGAAGCCACGGGTACGGTCAGCGAAGTTGATCTGGTTGGTACAGTTTCAAGCGGTGTTGTCGCTTATGGTGTCAAAATAGACATCAACACTGCCGATGTCCGCATCCGGCCTGGTATGAGCGTGAACACTGTCATTACCACCGAGGAGAAGGACGGCGTGCTGATCGTGCCTTCAAGCGCCGTGAAAACTCAGAACGGTCACAGCTATGTACAAGTCATGAATGAAGCTGTCGTTAATTCACTTTTGCCGGCGAGACAAAACCGCACGGCAAGCAGTACTACCCTAGCCACAACTACGAGAAACGTTTTCGTTGGTAACTCCGGTAATGCTAACAATGCTTATGCCAAAACCGGCCGAAGCATGAGCCTGACCATATCCACGGATCAGATTCCGACGGATGTGCCGGTAACTGTCGGCTTGAGTGATGATACCAATACAGAGATCCTGAGCGGTTTGAGCGAGAAAGAGTGGGTGGTTACTCGTACTTCAATGGGTGGTGCTACCAATACCAGTAGCGCCCCGAGTATCTTCAGTACTCTAGGTGGTGGCAATAGAGCCGGTGGAGCGACTACCCGGGCTGTTAGGATTGGGGGCTAAGCTGCCACTATTATCATGATTGAAGTCAAAAATATTACCAAGACCTACATGAATGGGGACATGGCTACTCATGCCCTGCGAGGAGTTTCCTTCACTATAAATGACGGTGAATTCGTAGCCATCATGGGACCCTCCGGTTCCGGCAAATCAACCTTGATGCATATTCTAGGAGCCCTGGATACACCGACCTCCGGCACTTACACCTTGGACAAACATGATGTCTCCAAATTGTCTGATGATGAACTGGCTGAGATCAGACGCAATCGTATTGGTTTCGTTTTCCAATCGTTCAATCTCCTACCTCGCGCTACGGTGATCCGTAATGTGACCCTGCCGCTCATCTATGCCGGCGTGCCAGAGGCTGAACGTTTGACAAGAGCTGAAGCTGCTCTCAAGAGCGCTAGTCTGACACCAGACCGTTACCAGCACATGTCGAACCAGCTTTCGGGTGGCCAGATCCAGCGTGTAGCCATTGCCCGAGCTCTAGTCAACAATCCTTCTCTCATCCTGGCTGATGAACCGACTGGCAACCTGGATACCCAAACCAGCGAGATTGTCCTGGGTACCTTCCAGTGCCTCAACGAAGAACAAAAACGTACGATCGTGCTTATTACCCATGAGCCAGATATTGCCAATCACGCCAAGCGTATTATCCGGATCCGTGACGGCGTGATTGTCGAAGATAGCACCAATCCCAATCGTCGCATCATCAATCACTCCGAAAATTCATGACTACCCAAGATCTTATTCACGAAACCTTTTCGGCTCTGACGGCCAACAAAATCCGTACGGCTCTGACCATGCTCGGCATCGTCATTGGCATTAGTTCCGTGATCATCCTCGTATCGATCGGCCAAGGGGCCCAGAGCTCTATCCAATCAAGCATCCAAGCAATTGGTTCCAATTTGATTATTATCTTCCCTGGCGCCGAACGTTCTTTCGGATACGGAGCTTCAGGAGGCCGCGGCGCGGCTCAGACTCTCACCCCTGCTGATGCTGATGCTATCTCTAGCGAGGTGAGCGGGGTCAGTGCCGTGGCTCCTGAACTTGATGGCCGTTATCAAATCACCGCTCCAGGGACCAACACCAATACTCAAGTCATCGGTACTGTACCTGCCTACTCTACTGTCCGTAATGTCCAAGTTTCGGATGGCGACTTCATTTCTGAAAGCGATGTCAGCAACATGAGCAAAGTCGCGGTCATCGGCCCAACTACCGCCAGCGACTTGTTCGCGAGTGGTACTGAGCCGGTTGGTCAAACAATCAGGATCAAGGGCTTGCAATTCACCATCGTCGGCGTCAGCAAATCCAAAGGCTCAACTGGTGGTCCAGGCAATCAAGACGACATTATTTATGTGCCCTTATCGACTGCCCAGCTATTCCTGACCGGCAGCACCAAATATCTTAGTTCTGTTAGTGTTTCGGCCACGGATCAGAGCGCCATGACCCAGGTACAAAATGATATTACCAGCCTACTCCTCAGCAGGCACAAGATCAGTGATCCCACCAAGGCCGACTTCAATGTCCTCAACCAGGCTGATATTGTCTCGGCCGCTTCTAGTGTTACCGGTACTTTCACTTGGCTCCTGGGGGCCGTGGCTGGCATTTCCCTGCTGGTCGGCGGCATCGGCATTATGAATATGATGCTCACCACTGTGACCGAACGCACCCGCGAGATTGGTCTGCGCAAAGCCATTGGCGCCAAAGCGGCTGATATCAATATCCAATTCCTGTCAGAAGCCGTGGCCCTGACGGTGATCGGCGGCGGCATCGGCGTAACGATTGGCTGGCTGGTTGCTTACACGATCACTTCTCTTGGGGTGCTCGAGACTACTATCTCTGGTTCATCAATCTTGTTAGCCTTCGGCGTCTCAGCGGGTATCGGTATCGTCTTTGGTTATTATCCGGCTCGCCGAGCTTCCAAGCTCAATCCGATTGAAGCTCTGCGGTACGAATAATTCTGCTATAATAGCTTTATGAAAAATGTTTTGATCACCGGTGTCGGCCGCGGTATTGGCCGGGCTCTGGCCGAAAAATTTGCCACTGAAGGTTGGCGGGTTATTGGCACCACTTACCAGAGCACCTCAGACTTGCCACAAGGAGTAAGCAAACATTATGCCTTGGACTTATCTGATGAAGCGAGTATCAAGAATTGTGTTGAAAATCTCAAGAAAGACAACATAACTATAGATGTCCTGATCAACAATGCTGGCATTCTGTGCGATGAAGAAGAAACTCACCTAGTTCCCGACAAACTGCGTCAGACCCTAGAAGTCAATCTGATCGGTACTGCTGATTTTACCGAGCAACTTCTGCCCTTACTCAATCAATCAGGACATGTTGTGTTCCTCTCTTCACAGGCCGGCTCGCTCCAGGAAATGGATCACTTGAATGATTCGCATGAACCTTATCATTATCCGGCCTACAAAATCTCCAAGACGGCTCTCAATATGTATGTACGCACTCTGGCTGCTCGACTGCTCCATGAGGGCAACGGCACGATTGTTTCAGCTGTGCATCCCGGCTGGGTTCAGACAGATATGGGTGGCTCAGAAGCCCCGATCACACCGGCGGAAGCGGCTACACAAATATTCAAACTGGCCACTTCCCGACCACCCACCGGCGGGTTCTGGTACAACGACGAACCGTATCCGTGGTAGTGCATAGACCCTCATCCTCACACCTGATTCTTGCTCCGACACACGAGAGAGCCCTGGCATATCCTTTTGAACCAAAGCCGAAGGTCGTGCCGAAACAGTCGGTGAAGGTCTGGCAGGTTCGTTTTGGTACAAAAGGATATGCTAGGGCTCTTTCACTTCGTCAGGACATATGTTGAGAAGACCAGGCTGGTCTTCTAGATTTGAGTCGGGATTATGACTGAACAAGAGTCGGTAAATTACTTCACCGTGCCTGTTTCAAACTTCTGCCAAGGAGTACCCAGACGTGGCAAAACCCAGTGATCCAAACCGATGAAGCCTGCCACCTTCCAAGCCATCAAAATACCAATAGCCAAAACAAACAGGACCGGATTGGTACTGACCGTGCCGGCCAAGAGATAATTCAAGTTCATAAAAAGCCCGAAGAAAGCCGCGATGCCGGTAAACAAACCAATAATCAGAGCGACACCGACCAAACACTCACCATAAGTAACCAGATGGGCCCAGAGTCCCAGATGATTCATCACGGCATGTTCCAGAAACCAAGCGTACCAACTCTGCACATCCGGATGAAGACCGGCCGTCTTGGCTACGGCCCCATTCAAAAAACCGCCCAGGGCCGTACCGGCTTGGGCACCGGTCCAAGTCGGATCGTGGAGCTTTTCCCAACCAGCGGAGAGCCATTCGTAGCCTACGTACAACCTCACTACCAGCCAGAACCAAGCCAGTTTGGTGTTGTTAAATAATAGATGCGACAAAGGATTCTCTTCGACAATGTAATGCTTCATGATTTGATTTGAAAGCTAACCTTGTAGCGAAACATCGACAGTCTTGTTGGGAGTTTTGGAGGAAAGTTGCCGAACACCGAAGAAGATAGTCAGGGAGCCGATAAAATATAGTAGATAGAAAAAAGCTGACAGGGGTACACCTCGATAACCCAAAACAATTCCGAAGGAAGCTTCGTATGAAATAAAGGCCGCCAAGAGCACTCCCAGAGCTACCACGAACATACCGGTGGCAATGATGCGCAATGGCCGTTTGAGCAGAGTCAGGAATTCACCGACAGCCTGATACAGATAAACTGCCGAGACCACTCCAACCATGACAGACAAGAAGATGAGGACGACTTGGAATTTTTCCATATTAGGTGTTGATTAACTAGCGAGTATATTATACACCCGCTAGAACACTGAGAAAATGCCCAAGGAACTTCTTAGACTTGAATACGGCTGAAAAGCCAGGCGCCAATTCCTACAAAAATGACAGCTACAACCGATAGAACAGCAATATCTAATCCCAAACCGAAACTAGTCAAACCAACCAAGGTACCCCTCAAACTATCAACACCATAGGAAAGAGGGTTGGCATAAGCAATAAGCTTCAGGATCGTTGGTGATTGATCCAGAGGAAAAAGCGCGCCGGAAAGGAAAAATACCGGCATGACCACGAAATTCATGATCAATTGGAAACCTTGCATATCCTCCAGAGTTGAAGCTACAGCTGTACCTAGAGCTGTAAAAACCAGAGCAATCAACATCATAAACATGATCGCCAGAGGTACCAGAGACCATTCCGGGCGAAAGCCCGCAGCGACCGATATGAGAAAGACGATGATACCTTGTAGTGAAGCAACCGTAGCTCCGCCCAAACTCCGACCGAGCATGATGGTGAAGCGAGAGATTGGCGCGACCATTGTTTCTTTCAGAAAACCAAACTGACGATCCCAGATGATTTCAATGCCGGAGAAGATGGCTGTAAACAAGATACTCATAGCAATCACACCCGGGGCGAGGAATTGCAGATAATTACCATCACCGGCTTTGGCAAAAACTGGACCGAGACCATACCCCAGAGCCACCAGGAAAAGGATCGGTTGACCGAGCGAACCAATGATGCGCGAACGCGAACGGAGATAGCGTTTGAGCTGCCTCAACCAGAGAATATATAGAGCGTATAAGAAGTTGGTCTTGGGGTTTTTCATGTTCGTATTAACGACGGCCGCCGCGCCAAAGTCGGCCCATTTGACGCATATGATCAGCCGCGCCGGCTTCATCATCGCGGATCGCATGGCCGGTCAACTTGATGAAGGCGTCTTCCAACGACGCGGCGCTTGCCTGCTCTTTGATTGCCACCGCAGTACCGGAAGCAATAATCCGACCATGATCGATGATGACAACCTTGTCAGCCACCCTCTCCACTTCGTCCATATAATGAGTGGTGAAGAAAATAGTCAGACCATGCTCCTGATTCAACTTTTTCAAATATGACCAGATATGATTGCGAGTCTGGGGATCTAGACCAACTGTTGGTTCATCCAGAAACAAGACAGAGGGTGTATGCAGCAAACCCCGAGCAATCTCCAAGCGTCTTTTCATGCCGCCAGAAAAAGTCTTGACCAGACTATCTCGTCGATCCCAAAGTTCCACAAAATTGAGAAGTTCTTCGATACGCTTGGCTGTTTCCGAGCGTGGAACACCATACATTCCAGCGTGTAGAAACATATTTTCATGAGCCGTCAACTCATCGTCGAGCGAGGGGTCCTGGAAAACAATACCAAAGGATCGTCTGACATCGTTGGCACTCACAACCGGGTCAAAACCGGCAATATTGATCGTTCCCGCCGTCGGTCTCATGAGAGTGGTCAACATCTTGATAGTAGTGGTTTTGCCGGCACCATTCGGACCCAAGAAAGCAAAAATGGAACCAGAAGGTACCTCGAAGGAAACATTGTCCACCGCCACAATATCCCCGAATTTCTTGGTCAAACTATTTACCGAAATATGAGCGTCAGGCATTTTTGTTTGAATATACTACTACAAAATTAAATCTTTTGGTGCTTACGAGTGATTTTCCAAAAAAATTACTGTAAATGAACAAACAAGTTGACTAGGGCCGCCGACGCGATCAAGGCCCAGATCAGATTGAGCCAAAAGGGTTGATAATCCCGCTTGAACCAAGTCTCCCAAGTTACCCCCAGGGCGCCGGTCAGATTCAAGCCCTGATACCACAGACTTGTTGGCGCCAGCGCACCGAAACTAACTAGGAAATAAGCCAGGATCGTAGCAATGACGCCGTACCAACCCACAACTTCAATCAACGAATGTTTGCCTGATTTCATGGAAGAATAGATTTGTATCACAAGAAAATGGACTCAATCACAAAACCGGCTCGTATTTCTTGTTTCGGAAGAAATATCCTTCCACCGAATAGTCATCATAACCATAGAAGACATAAGCGATCGGGATGCCGATCAAGATCAAATGCGGCCAGACCACTTCCCCGAAGAACCACAGCGACAAGCTCAACCAGAAAAGGAGGAAGAGCGAAGTGAAGCGAATCTCAATACCCAGAATGAAGAACAACCCGATCAAAATCTCCACGATAGCTCCGCCCATGATCAGGAAGTGCGGTTCAAATCCCAGAAGCTTGTCGAGATGATATTGTTCCACAGTGAGCAGCGCCAGACCATTATGCAAAATTTTGGCGTAGACCGAAGCATAGATCAGAGCCGTACCAAAAAGTACTCGCAGGATGGCGAAACTGCGAGGTTTCAAATAATCCGCAAAATTACGAAACCACGCTGGCCGGACAGAGACAGGTGAACCAGCTGACTTCCTGCGGAAGAGCCGATCCAAACTGAGACTATGTGCCCCGAGGATCAGAAGCACAATGATCTCACCGAGATAATTGACATAGGTCAGCATATACGAGCCGTGTTCGTAGGCCAATATTCCATACAGGACAAGAGCTATTAGAGCCGCCAAACGCGCATAGAAGCCCACGACAATCGCCAGACCGATAAGTACTAGAGCCAGAGTAATTGGGCCGGCGTAGGGGCCAAAATTGGCTACTAGGGGCAATTCTGGGCCATAAATAGCCTGATAGAAAGCTGCCGCCAAGAACGACAGACCGATAGTTAAGCGGGCGATGAAAGTGGCATAAGGTCTTATTTTCAAGAAAAAAGGATCGAGCCGTCTTTCTAGGAAACGCATGGTGGAAATCCAGAAAATACCGAAGACCAACAAGATACCGATGAAAGCCCAGAAGCCGAATTGACTAAGATGGCTGACAATCTCCGTCCACAGATTGAATGATGGCATGGCCAGAGCTTGGTTGATCTGACTAGAGGACAAAACATAAACTTCATGCGCTGAAACCACCCAAGGTGTGGCGATGACCGCGAACAATCCAGCTAGCAACCAACCGAGCAGTTTGCTGGTCTTTTTTTGTTTGAGAAAAGGCTTCATGAGCTTTTGACGATATGATCGAAAGCATATTCGAGAGTGCCCTCGACCTTTTTGCCGGGATTGAAGATGCCTCGCGGGTCCCAAATCTTCTTGGTCTCTACGAAGAGTTTGTACATGTCTTCCCCGTACTGCATCTTCACGAAAGGAGTGCGAATGATGCCATCATTGTGCTCACCGGTAATGGAACCGTGGAACTGATGAACCAGCTCGTAAACTTTGACTGATAGTTCTCTGATGATCTCATGAGCACGCGGCAAGGCCAGATTCATGAGCGGGATGATATGGAAATTGCCATCACCGACATGGCCGGCGATCGTATAGGTCAGATCTTTCTTGTAAGGGTCCAGCACTGCGTAGAGCTTCGGCAGAAATTCAGGCAAGGATGTAGGCGGCACCACAAAATCATCGATGAACGGCGCCGTGCGCACACCGTGGATATGCTTGCGCAGCATATTGAAACTCTCGCGGCGAATGACCCAGTATTTGTGCTCATCGTTGGCTGTCTTGGTCACGCGCATCCTCTCATGCAGATCAACCAGCGAGGCTCTGGCATTTTGGGCCGCCGCGAGAGCTTCGGCATCAGTATCAGCCGTAAATTCGGCCATGAGCACCAGCTTGGGCAGACCACCACCTTCGAGCACAGCCAGCATTTCCGGTACGAATTCCAGGCCGAGCGTAACCAAGTTACCGCCCATCTGCTTCATCAGTTGAGGCAAGAATTTGAAAGCGACCTTGAGAGTCTGATCATCGTATGACTCGAAACTTTCCGGCTTGAATTGCAAGATGCGCGTGGCCGTCTCCCCCAACTGATCTAGACTATTCAGAAAAACGACCAAGAGATGCGAGAAAGGCTTGGGTTTGACCAGGGCATATTCGATCTCCGTGATGAGGCCCAGAGTGCCCTGGGAGCCAACAATGACCTTGGTCAGATCAAAAGTATTCTTTGCACGATCGACAATGTCCCAGAGATAATAACCGCAGGAATTTTTGGAAACGATTGGTTTGGCCTTGGCGATAACTTCTTCATTCTGCTCCAAAAGTTCGTGCATGCGGCGATAAATCTCTCCTTCAAAATTGTTTTGTTCGCGTTTCTTGGCGGCCTGATCGAACGAGAGCGGCTTGAACTCATATTCTTCCCCATCAGCACAAACCATTTTGACGCGTCGAACATACTGTTCAGTTTTGCCATAGGTCAAAGTCTTTTCACCGCCAGAATTATTGGCGACCATGCCGCCAACCGTACATAGTTCTCGCGAAGCCGGATAACTGGGCATAATCTGACCATCAACCGAGAGAGTCTCTTTGTCAAAATCGCGATAATAAACACCCGGCTCAGTGATGGCGTAACCCGTCACGGCCACATCAGGGAAAGAGCCGCCGAGAGATCCTTGAGGTTCGGCTTTGACCCCTAGAATATGATTGAAATGACGGGTAAAAGAAACGATGAGTGACTCTGAGAGCGGTCCGCCGGACATATCTGTCCCGGCCGAGCGGCCGGTCAGAGTAAGCTTCGGCGGCTTGGCCTGGCTGTTCTGTTGATTGACGAAGGCTACCAGCTTCTTGATATCAGCAGTATTCTTGGGATGAATCACTGCCTGCGGTTTGACCTCGAAGAGACTGGCGTCATGCGAAGCCAGAGTCAGAGCTTCCGCATCGTTTTCTACTTCACCCTCGATTATTTTTTGGATTTCTTTTTGGATTTCAGAGATAGAAGCCATGTGCCTCTAGATTATAACATGCTCGGGCACTGGGCTGTATCCGAAACGAGCTCATTCTTTCCCAGAATCAGAACTACATAGCTGCTAGTCGTCCAGCACGGCCGCTGAGGATTTTGAGGAGACGTTGTGGTTTGAGTCCACGCCAGAGATCCACCACCAACCAAATGGCAATGGACACAGCTAGAATCAGGCTGGATTCGACATAGAACGAAGTATGCATGAAAGCCGCGTACAGATAATTCAAATAGTCCATGAACCCCGGCAAACGAGACATGTTATGGATAACATTCGGTACCGAGACAATGACGGCCGTGAAGAAAACCGAAGCCGTGAGAAGTACCGCCTGGATAGCCCGATGACTGGTGAGGAGACGCAAAAAATATATCGTCCGCACACGGATCATGACATCTCTCTCTAGTTGAGTGGCATAATTCATGATGGTGAAATATGATTAGCCGGTTGATAAGCAGGCTTCAAAGCCAATTCGCGCAATTGCTGCTTGGCCCGATAAATACGTTGTCTGATAGTGCCGTGAGAGACTCCTTCACGACGAGCGATCTCTTTCTCTGGTAGACCATCTAGGAAATGTTGTTCTACAGCTCGTCGCAAAAGAAGCGGCAACCGAGACAGCATGACCATGATCTCATTGGCATCCAAGCGCCGCTCGAATTCATTGATCCCGGCTTGGTCAGGCAAGACTTCCGCCAGCTCAGGGTCAGCTTCAAAAGAAACCGCTTGATGTTTCTGACGCTTACGATAAGTCGTATAGCATTGATTGGTCAAAATAGCATAAGCCCAAGAGGCAAAAGTAGCCTCAGCCTGCTCGTGATATTTGTTGGCCGCGGCATAAACCCGCACGAAGGTCTCTTGTACCGCGTCCCGCGCATCTTCCTCGTCCCGCAAAATCGAGACGGCTTTGCGCAAAAAAGCCTTTTCATAGCGCTCCACCAACTCACTAAACACTGAGGGTTGTTTCAGGGAAACAGCCAAGATTTCAGCGTCTGACAGGTTTTTTGGTTGGATATTATCCATTTCGCCTATTATAACCCCGAAACAGACCGAAATGTCACCTAGGCCAAGACCTCGGCAATCTCTGAAGCCAACATTTCCTTGGGTCGGAGACCGACAAATTCATGAACCACCTTACCGTCCTTGAAAAGCTTCATGTTGGGAATGCTACGAATCTCATACTGAGCGGCAAGCATCTGGTTGGTCGGTTCTTCCACATCGACTTTGACAATGTTGAGCTTACCGTCCATTTCCACAGAAAACTCATCGAGGATCGGGGCCATCATCCGGCACGGCCCGCACCAAGGCGCCCAGAAATCCACCAGGACTGGCAGTTTGGACTTGAGAACTACCTTTTCGAAATCTGCTTGAGTTGCATTGATAACTTTGGACATATTTTTGACAAGATTATTTGATAAAATTTTTAATAATTCTAATTCATCTGACTAAAACTCAAAGGTATTTGGTCATGAAGGCTCGCAATTCCCTATTGAACGGTGTATCAGCCAAGATATAACAAATCTTCTGACCAGCGCGTGTCGGAGCGAGTAGACCTGCCTTCGCCAGGACATTCAAGTGATGCGAAACCGTGGCCACGCTCATCTTGAGCTTTTGGGCCAGATCGGAAACACAGGCACCTTGAGCGGCAAACGCCAAGCGGATGATCTTCTGCCTGGTCGGATCGGCAATGACGGCCAAACGACGAGCCAGAGCGGCCCGACTGGGCTGTTTGGCTTTGTTTGAAATAGCTTTTTTCATAATTGGGCCTAGTTAGCTCCCTGGAATGTTCAAACGAACATTTGAATATTAACGGAAAGCTTCCGAACAGTCAAGGGGTGATTTCTCAAGCAGTGCGCGGAAACCAGCGGTAGAAGAGGCGCTTGGAGAGCTCGCCAATCTGCATCCAGCCGAAGGACCAGACCCAGATTAGGACGATATAAGCTATGGAGATTGGGGCCGTGAGGAAGCCGAAGAAAGCAATCAAGGAGGCCACGATCTGTGTCAGCGAAGTAGCCCAGATGATCGACTTGGCTGGCAAGAATGAGTACCAAGGCCGTTCCGTGTGAGCCAGATAGATGAGCATGTGACCCGAGACAGTCAGTTTCAAGAAGAACATCGTCTGCACCACGGCCCAGGGCAAGTGGAGCCAGGAAACGGCGAACCAGAGGAGGAAGAGACTGTTCGCCACACCATTCAAGCCAAAGATCGTAGCAAGAGTGAAGCGCTTCTTGGGATTGGCCGCCGCCGGAGCCATCGGGACAGCGACGCGATCATAGGCCATAGTAATAATCGGCAAATCATTCAGGAGAGCAATCAGGATGATCTGTACCGGCGTGAGCGGATAAGTATGGAAGAGTACACCAATCACAGCGATCGTGATGATCAGACGGAAACTCTCAGAAATACGATAAATTGAATAATTGTAAAGACGCACAAAAATTTTGCGAGCTTCAATGATGGCGTCTTTGATGACAGAAATGCCTGGTTCAGTGAGGACAATGTCAGCCGTACCCTTCAGAGCATCGACGGCATTCGACACAGCAATACCGACATCGGCAGCCTTGATTGGTGGTACATCATTGACACCGTCACCAGTCACGGCCACAACATGACCATGTCCGGCTGAACGAGCCATCATCACGATCTCGTATTTGTTCTTGGGCATGACCTCAGCAAAACCACCCAAACTCTCGAACTCTTTCTTGATCTCATCCGGGTGAGCCTCCAATTCTTCGCGTTTGACGATGCGACCGGGCAAGCCGAGATGCGAGGCTACATGGGCACTGACATCATAACCGTCGCCAGTGACCATTTTGACACCGATACCGTACTGATTCATGAAAGACACAGTCGGTCCGGCTTCGGGCCTCACAGCATCAGCCAGGAAAAAGACAGCGATAGGCGCCAGCGCGGCTTCGGTTTCGGTATTACCCCAAGCTAGAGAGAGGACCCTGAAACCGCCACTGGCCGCCTCAGCCACGAGGGCATCATAACGCGCGGCCAAATCGGCCGACATAGTGGAAAGGGCACGGATAGTCTGCGGCGCCCCAAAGGAAACCACCCGCTTGATCCCCTGCCAATCCAGCCAGACCGTAGTGCGTTTGCGCTCTGAATCGCCAGGCACGAAGTCAATCACCGGCAGCGGGGTGATATTCAACTCCGTAGCCTTGTTCAACACCGCAATATCCAGCGGATTGTTATTGGGACGCGGAGCAGCCGCCGTGGCCAAACTCCAAATCTCCGTGGTTGAGAGCTTCTCATCCAGGGCCGCCATCTTGGTCACAATGATGCGGTTCTCCGTCAAAGTACCAGTCTTGTCAGAAAGTAGCAGATTGACATTGGCGAGATCTTCTAGAGCTGACAAACGTCGGACAATGACGGCTTGGCCTGCCAGAGCCACCACCCCAGCGGAAATAATGAGCGTCATAATGGTCGGTAAAGTCACCGGAATGCCCGCGATTAACATTGAGATATCTAGAGCAGCAATTTCCCGCAAAGGCAGCTGAGCCATATACAAAACTACAGTCAGAATACTCAAAATCACCAGACTGATTACTGACAAGAATTTGGAAACAGCCAAAATATCTTTTTCCAGCTGGCTGCGCCGGCGGACGTTTTCGACCAAACTAAGCGTCTGGCCGAAATATGTCCGATTGCCAGTAGCCGTCACTCGAGCATGAGCTAGACCGGTGGCCACAAAGGTGCCGGCATAACCAGTATCATTGACGGCTTTTTGTTTGGGGAGAGATTCACCAGTCACGGAGGCCTCATTGGCGGTGACATTGCGCACATCCAAGAAGAGAATGTCGGCTGGCACCAAGTCACCGGTGGATAGCTCCAAAATATCATCAGGGACTAGTTCGGCAGCCGGCAAAGATACCCAGTCTGAGCCACGCAAAACCTTGACGGTAACAGCCAATTTGGCCTTGAGCTTTTCCAGGGCCGTGTCAGCTTTGGCTTCATGCCAGATACTCACGCCAATGTTAGTGAGAAAAAGAACAGCAATAACGATGGCATCGTTGACCTCGCCGGACCAATATGACAAACCACCAGCCGCAATAAACATGAGCGACATCGGCGACAATAACCAATGAATCAAACGCTTCCAGAGTGACTTGCGCTTCTCTTCGATAACATTGGGACCGTAGGTCTCCAATCTTTTGGCAGCTTCGGTCGCTGACAAACCGGTCAAAGTAATATTAGACATAAATCTTATTATACTGCGCTACGAAGATTCTTTGCCAGCACCAGCAAAGCGAGATACAATCATTTCATGAAAATATCCACTACCAGTTTGATCGTGATTCTAGTCCTCTTGATCGGTTTGCTAACAGGTATTTACTTCATCAGTGCGCAATACGCTACCCCGCTGACCTCGGCTCCTGCCACTCAAACCGCAGTTTCCAACACCTCGACGATACCGATGCAAATTGTTTCTATTCACGAGACAGCAACCTCCTCACCTATCGTCAATGTAGAATACCCACAGTTTTCGTCTCTACCGGCCGCCTGGAATAAGATGATTGCTTCCTCGACTACAAGCCGCCTGGCAAACTTCCGGGCTGAGGTAGCTTCGAGCGAGGCCGCGAGGAAAGCTACGGGTGATCCTCTGGCCGAGCTAGCACCAAGTGCTTACTCATTCATAGCTTCTTGGCAACCCGCCCAAATAAACGGGCACTATATCAGCTTCATTGAGCGTTATGACTCCTATAGCGGTGGCGCCAATGGTCATCAAGAATTGCAGACTTTCAATTTCGACGAAAAAACCGGTATGATGATGACTCTAGCTGATCTCTTCCCTAACCAGCCAGACTGGCTGACCAAATTATCAGCCTTAGCCAAGTCTCAACTGACTGACACCCTGACTCAGGCGTCAAACGGTCACCTCTCGCAAAGCATCCTGGATGATGGGACGGCACCAGTGGCTGATAATTTCCAGAATTTCACCTTCACGGACTACGAGATTACTATTTATTTTCCGAAATACGCGGTAGCGCCAGGAGTTTTCGGTGAACAGCATGTGACGATACCGAGGAACAACTGATAATTTCTTGTTGAATAATCAGAAACCATCAGTTAGTTAGCCTTGAATAGCCCTAAGATAGTTAGCATCAAATAGCCCTCGAATCCTCAAGGGACTTCAATATTCGGTCTCCAGGACACGGAAATTCCCTGCTGGGAATTTCCTCTATGCTCGCGCCAGTCGCGCTCACAGGGTCCTTTCGACCGAACATTGAAGTCCCTCTTAGGATTATATGGTTTTCAGGATTAACTAATCAGTGAATACAATACCAGTGACACATTGTTCTTTTGAGACAAAACGAACCTGCCGGACCTTCATCGATTGTTTCGGCACGACCTTCGGCTTTGGCTCAAAAGAACAATGTGTCACTGGTACAGACTACTCTCCGATAAAATACGATTGATGGGACTAAAGGTTTCAAAACAAAACAGCAGACGGATGAACCGTCTGCTGTTTTGTTACTGACAGAAAAAACAACCTTACCAATTGAGGGCGTAGACCCAAGGCGAAGCGATCGCGAACATCATGAGGAGCGCGCCGATCAGAGCCATGTTCTTGGTGAAATTGATTCGGTCACCCATCTTGGCCATCGGATCAGTCTCTTTCCAGTAGGCATGCATCTTGAAGGAAGTGCCCAAAAGGAAAATGATGAGCAAAGCCAAGCCGTAATGCGGTCGGACACCTAGCAAAAGTGACAAGCCACCGAGAGCCATGAGGATGCCTGTACCGATAACAGCAAACTTCGGTGACTTCACGCCCTTGGAGCTGGCATAGCCGATGAGACCAGCCGGCTTGACGAGATGTCCGTAAGCGCCTTCCAGGAAATAAAGGCCTAGAATAACGCGACCGAGCATAAATGCGGTAATCATATGATTTGAATTGTTACATCAACCCCTGATAAGGTGAGGCTATTATAGCAGAATCATTTCCGGCCTGCCCGCAAGGCATTACCGATCGGAATAAAGTCTGTCAAGAAGTTGTAAGCGGCCGCGCCCGCTGGTCCGAGGACCCCTAGACCAGGAATACCGATCACAACCCAAGCCAGACCAAAGGCGTTGGTCACAAACCAGATACCGAAACATTGCCACATGATATGACGAACGATCTGGGCAGTGCGCAAGGTCTGAGGCAGGCGTTCCAGATGATCATGCATGATAGTGACATCAGCGGCTTCGATGGCGGCGTCGGCCCCGACGCCGCCCATGGCAATCGAAACATCAGCCAGAGC
Source organism: bacterium (assembly GCA_021782175.1). Lineage (GTDB taxonomy): Bacteria > Patescibacteriota > Minisyncoccia > Phycocordibacterales > PALSA-1337 > C7867-002. Next base: position 3,160 of record JAJXVL010000002.1, on the reverse strand, counting down.
CAAAGCAGCGGCGTCATTGACACCATCACCGATATAGCCAACCACGGCTGGCTCATGTTCCCGCTCGAAACGATGAACCAAGGACAGTTTGGACTCCGGGGTCATATTGGCATGGTAATGCTGGATGCCAAGCTGTCTGGCTACTACAGCGGCAGCTCGTTCATTATCACCGGTCAACATGTGCCACTCGCGCACTCCCAAAGTTTTGGTTTGGGCAATGATTTCACGGTCGCGCGGACGCAATTCATCATGATAAGCAATCAGACCGGCCACCTGACCATTCACCGCGAGGACAACTACCCCCTCTCCGGCATCTTTGGCTGCCGCTACATCCTGCTTCACTACTTCTGGTACGGAGACTTTTTGTTCTTCGAGGAAGGACGGGCGTCCTAGGATCATCTCCTCGACCCCGTGCCGGAAGATTACTCCCTGTCCGGAGATTTCGCGCGATTCATGAGGAGCATGAATGGATAGTTTCTGATTGGTCAAATATTCGACGATAGCTCGCGACACGGCATGTTTGGATTCGGCGGCGCCCATACCAGCGCGATTGAGTACTGTCGCCCTGCTAAAAGTGCTATAAGCTTTGACCTCGACGACTTTGGGCTTACCACTCGTCAGAGTGCCGGTTTTATCGGTGAGGACATATTGCAGACGTGAAAGTTGTTCTAGAGCCGCTGAACCCTTGACGATGACGCCGCGCTTGGCAATACGTGCAATAGCGGCTGTGAAAGCCAGCGGCACGGCTACGGCAATATCATCGGCACAAACCACCAGCAAAATAGCCAGAATTTCCTGAGTTGAGAGGCCGGCAAAATACATGATGATCGAAGCGGCGAGAGACAGGCCGATATACCACTGAGTGAAAGTGTCTGCCATACGCTCAGCGCGGCTCTTGGAGCGGCTGGCTTCTTCGACCAAGACCATAATGCGCGCAAGTGTGGAGTCAGCCCCAATCTTCTCAGCTTTGACCAGAAGCGAACCGGACTCATTGACTGTGGCGGTGAAGACCTTGTCACCGGCCCTCTTGGAGACCAGTTCACTCTCACCGGTTAGGGAGGATTCGTCGACGGCGGCTTCGCCAGAAATAACCGTGCCATCGACCGGCATACGATCACCGGCCTGGACCACCACATGGTCACCGGCTTTGACTTCGGCCAAATGAACTTCCTTGACGGTCTCGCCGATCTGAAGCCTGACCAGATCAACCTTGTATTTCATCAAACTCTGAATGATGCGTTTGGCTCGGGCCTGGGTCAGACGATCAAAAGCACGGGCAAAAGCCAACATCAAGGTGATAAAGGCGGCCGAAGTCCATTCGGCGGCAATCAGAGAGAAGATGAGAGCAATTGAAGCCAACAAATCCACAGAAATCCGCCGATGGATCAGTGATTGGCCGGCAGAAATAGCCACGGGGATCAAACCCAAAAAAGACAAAACCGCCAAGGTTGGCGGTGCCCAGAAAGGTCCCAACAAAGATAGAAGGAGGACGACCGTTGTCGAAACGATCAGACCGAGATCAAAATAATAAAAAACTTTCTCTTCCAGATCTTCGGGCGGCTTCATGCCCACATTATAGCAATTTCAGGCAAATTTCGGGCAAAATTATAGCACGACATCTAAAGCGTGCCGTGCTTACCCTATATAACCAAAGCCTTGGGGAAGATGTCACACCTCCTCGATCACAATTATAATTTGGTGATGTCGCGTGGGAAGAATAGCTCCAGGAACCATTCAAAAGCGATACGCAAACGCTTCTTGCGGGAAGCAAATTTGAAGAGATAGATGGTGCGCCACAACCACCAAGTCAATCGACCAGATAAACGTAGACCGAAAATCTGACCGATGGCGAACCATTGCCCGACAGAGACCATACTGCCCTTGGAATGATAGCGGAATGATTGAGGGCTACGTCCGGCAATGGCGGCGGCAATATTGGCAGCCACAATGCGAGCCTCGCCGGAAGCGACTTGAGCCAACATCGGTAACGGTCGGGGTAGTTTGACCGGAGTTGGAACCGTGGCAGTGGTAGTGGGGGTTGGGACTGGTGAACTGACCTCTTTGACCGCTTCTGGATTGAAATAGGCGGCTACATCGCCGAGAGCAAAGACTCGTTCTTGGCCTTGCAAGCGGAAAGATTCATCGACGGCAAGCCGGCCAGCAACCATGGTCGGGGCTTCACCGAGAAAAGCTGGAGCCGTGGCTTTGACGCCAGCCGCCCACATTACCATGGAAGCCGAGATCGTCTCACCGGTAGCTGTAACAAGTCCTTGCGCGGTTATCTTGGTAGCACTGACACCATTCCTGACAATGACACCTTCCCTCTCCAGCTTGGCTCGAGCGGCGGCACGCAGAGCCGGTGAAAAAGGCTCTAGAATTTCTTTGCCGGCATTGACGAGAGTAATCGTCACTTCTTCTGGCTGACAGCTGCCACGACCATCCGAGAGACAATGTTCGCCGTTGTAGTAGCGACATGTGATGCCCCGGGTGAATTCGGCTAGTTCAGCCGCAAGCTCTACTCCTGTCGGACCACCGCCAACTACAGCGAAGGACAGGAGTTTTTTCCGAGCTTCGGGATCGTCCAGGAGGACGGCTTGCTCGAAGACATCAATCACGCGATGCCGGATGGCTACGGCGTCAGCCAGACTCTTGAGCGGCAAGGTCAACTCAGCAGCGCCTTCACAGCCATAGTAGTTGGTCTCGGCGCCCGTGGCGATAATCAAATAATCATAATCCAAAGTAGCTGTTTCATTCTCGGTCAAATGTACTTGGCGTTTGGCTAGATCGATCTGTTTGACCGAAGCTTGGACAATCCGGATGCTGGTATCAGCAAAAACTTCTCGCAAAGGCTCGGCTACGCTCGATGGTGAGAGAGCGCCGGTGGCTACTTCATGGAGCAAGGGTGTGAAAAGAAAATAATTGGTGCGGTTGACGATGGTGATATCGAGCTCACCGCGCCGCACCTGCCTGGCTAACTTCTTCCCGACATAGACGCCGCCGAAGCCGGCGCCCAGAATGACTAGATGTGGTCGTAGCATGATAGTTTCAGTCTAACACATACGCGGCCAAGGGCGCTTTTGGCGCATTTGCTACAAACTGGCCAAATGAATGGCCATGTACAAAACGCCGGCACCGACCAGAGTCATGAGAGTTGTCAGGA
>JAJXVL010000017.1 GCA_021782175.1 bacterium | reverse complement strand
ATACGCTCTTCGTCACGGCTCTGCTAGTAGTCTTGGGCTTCTCAGTGCACGATACGATCGTAGTCTTCGACCGTGTGCGTGAGAATCTGCTCCACTCCGGAGGCAAATCTTTTGCGGCCGTGGTGGGGGAGAGTATCAGCCAGACTTTCACCCGTTCGATCAACACTTCGATGACGACTCTGATCGCTCTGGTAGTCCTCTATATTCTCGGCGGCTCTGCTACAGCTCACTTCACGCTGGCGCTCATCATCGGTATTGCCGCTGGTACTTACTCCTCGATTTTCATCGGTTCACCGCTCCTCGTTACCCTCGAAAGTTGGAGCAAGGGCAAGAAGTCCTAGAATCTCTAGAGACGCTTGACTTTATTTCTGTGGCCTGTAATATAGTCCCTACGCCTCGATAAGCGGGGCGGTACTTTGAAAGTCAAATATCTTGAGAATGTATATAGTTCTTTGTCGTTCTCTTAACCCAGAGCGACAAGGAAAGTGCAAGTAAAAGTTTATTTCAACAATGATTCAGTCGACCTATAGATTCAATAGGTCGGCCGAGCTAGGACCAACAAGCGAGCAACTTCTAGAATGCTTTAGCGCCTTCTATTTTGTTCCATTCGCTTATAGTTAAGAGTTTGATCCTAGCTCAGGATGAACGCTGGCGGCGTGGATAAGGCATGCAAGTCAAGGGGGCTCGCAAGAGCAACCGGCAGACGAGGTAGTAATAATTAGGTACGCACCCTGGAGTCGGGCATAGCCGGCCGAAAGGCCGGGTAATTCCCGATAGTCTCGCAAGAGTAAAGTTTTTTCGCTCCGGGAGCGGCCTGATCGGTATCAGCTAGTTGGTAGGGTAACGGCCTACCAAGGCAATGACGCCTAGGGGACCTGAGAGGGTGACCCCCACCGATGGGACTGAGACACGGCCCATACACCTACGGGTGGCTGCAGTCGAGAATCTTCCGCAATGGACGAAAGTCTGACGGAGCGACGCCGCGTGGAGGATGAAGTGCTTCGGTATGTAAACTCCTTTTGCCAGGGAAAAAGTTTATTGATTGTACCTGGAGAATAAGACGTTGCTAAACTCGTGCCAGCAGCAGCGGTAATACGAGTGCGTCGAGCGTTATCCGGAATCATTGGGCGTAAAGGGTGTGTAGGCGGCGATGTTAGTCTCCCGTTAAATCTTTCGGCTCAACCGAGAGTCTGCTGGAGAAACGGCATTGCTAGAGGACGGAAGGGGTCACTGGAACTCATGGTGTAGCGGTGAAATGCGTTGATATCATGGGGAACACCAAAAGCGAAGGCAAGTGACTGGTCCGTATCTGACGCTGAAACACGAAAGCGTGGGTCGCGAAAGGGATTAGATACCCCTGTAGTCCACGCCCTAAACGATGATCTCTCGCTTTGAGGAGTATCGACCCTCCTCGAGGCCAAGCAAACGCGTTAAGAGGTCCGCCTGGGTAGTACGGCCGCAAGGTTGAAACTCAAAGGAATAGACGGGGACTTGCACAAGCGGTGGAACATGTGGTTCAATTCGACGATAAACGAAGAACCTTACCAGGGTTAGAAATCCAGACGAATACCGGCAGAAACGTCGGTAGCCGAAAGGCGGCTGGACAGGTGCTGCATGGCTGTCGTCAGTTCGTGGTTTGAACTGTTCCCTTCAGTGGGGTAACGAACGCAACCCCTGTTGCCTGTTACAAGTGTCAGGCGAGACCGCCCAGCCCTCACTATGTGAGAGCGGGAGGTCGGAAACAGGAATGACAGTATGTTTAAGTCTTAGTGGATTCCGATCTCTTCCGTCCCTCGTATGTTGAGGGCTGGGAGGAAGGTGGGGATGACGCCAAGTCAGCATGGCCCTCTGATACCCTGGGCTACACACGTGTTACAATCGCATCTACAACGGGACGCAATGCCGAGAGGCGGAGCAAACCCTCATAAAGGATGCGCCAGTTCGGATTGGAGTCTGCAACTCGACCTCATGAAGCCGGAATCGCTAGTAATCGCGGGTCAGCTATACCGCGGTGAATACGTTCTCAAGTCTTGTACTCACCGCCCGTCAACCCAAGGGAGTCGGAGGTGCCCGAAGTCTCGCCTCGTGCGGGCCTACGGCAAATTCGATGACAGGGGGTAAGTCGTAACAAGGCACGGGTAGCGGAAGCTGCTCGTGGTATATTTCAAGAGAAACAACGCCAACTCTTCGGAGTCTGGCTTATAGTCGAACTGATCCTTCGGGATCAGGGGTGATCGCTCTCTGACCGTAAACAGGAGCGCTTAGTTCCCGAAGATAGGGAACAACACAAGGGTGATCTCAATTGAATCACTCTTGGGTGAATGGAACAAAATAGAGTGCGCTAATAAACAGCAAAAGACCGCCGTAATGGGCGGTTTTTTGCTGTATTGACTTTGTTAATAAATGTGATATACTATAGTCCGTAGTTGCTATGAGCAACCACAGGTATGATATCCCGTCATCAGGATTTCATTTCCGTTCACGGGATAAGTACGGCGAGCTTCGCGCGAAGCATGACCGTATTCGGAGGAGAGCCACCAGTGCTCTGCTCCTGTGTGGGGCTTTGTTCCTGGCGTATGCGATCATTGAAATCGCTTACGCCCGTCAGGACAAGATCAACGCGGCGGCCGATCAGGCCGGCCACCGCAACTGGGAACTGATGCAGCATTAGCTGCCAGATTCCCTCAATACCCAAAAAAACAACTTCATCCGGGCACCGTTCTACCCCAGAACGGTGCCCATATCTTTTGTATTTTTGTGCTGAGTATAACTACAATATCAGCTTTTGCTTGTTTGTTTGTTTTGATTTATAGTGTCTGGGCTGTCGGAGTTCTTTGGGTGTAAAATACGGGCACGTGGCGGAATTGGTATACGCGTACGTCTCAGAAGCGTATGGAGCAATCCTTGGGAGTTCGAGTCTCCCCGTGCCCACTTATGAAGAAATCTTCTCTGATCATATGGTCCCTCGTGATGATCGCCCTCGCCGCTCTCATGGTCTGGGTCATTGTGTGGTTGCGGGCTGACCAAGCCGCTCGTTCGAGCGCTATCGTGACGACCAAACTTTCCTTGCCGGTGGTTACGCAACCCTTGCCGGAACAGGCTGTCAGTTCCACCACACCGCTTCTGGTGTCTGGTATTGCCCCGGGCAGCTGGTATTTCGAGGCTTCTTTCCCGGTCATGGTCGTTGATTGGGACGGTCGTATTATTGGTGAAGGTCACGCCCAAGCCCAAGGTGATTGGATGGTCGCGGGTCCCGTACCTTTTACAGCGACTATCAATTTCACCAAGCCTGAATATGGCACGCGCGGCGCGGTCATCTTGAAGAACGACAATCCCTCGGGCGATCCGGCCAAATCGCAGTCAATCGAAATTCCGATCTTTTTCAAATAGGGTATAGTATCAGGATTCGTCGTGCAGATGCCGATGTTGCTGTTCTTGTCGAAGATTGTCTTGCAAGTAAAAATCGGCGGGGATGGTTCCCGCCGATGTGAGGTGAGAGAGGACTTTTCAAGAAAAGCACCGCCAAGTCCTCAAAAGGTGCGGCTTGCGCTGATTCACTTCGGGAGTTGATCCGGTATTGGCTTTGTCGCCACACAAAACCTTTTCCGAAGAGAACCGCTGTAGAATAATCTCGAAGGGTGCAGGTGCTGGCAGGTCACTTGCCCCTGATAACACGCCGGCGTTGGTCGACGCTGGACTTTTGGGAGCAGTTTTCATTTTTTGCTAATTGAAATGCTAGCATAGGGATCGCCGTAATTTGAAGGGGATAAGGTAGGACACATTCATGGTCGCGTTTGCCTAAACCACCTATTTTTGCTATATTTTTCGGGTCACTTAGCTTGTAAGTGTACTCATTTGTCCTTTGTTGCCTCGCTTGCGCGTATATGAGGCATATGCGCGCGGCGCTCGGCCCCCAAGGCCAAACGCATGAACATTTGTCCTTTGTTGCCTCGCTTGCGCGCATAGCTCAGTTGGTAGAGCACACCACTGATACTGGTGGGGTCCTAGGTTCGAATCCTAGTGCGCGCACCGTTGATTGTTTCCTGGTTTCCAAAAAATAATATGGCCGGTTTTTTATTCTCGGCAACAAAAACCCCCGCAACGGTTGCAGGGGTGGTAAAAACTTCTTGACTCGGGATCTATTCCCGCATCAGCTTTCTCAGCCTGAGGATAGCTTGGGTGTGAATCTGGCTGATTCGGGAGTCGCTGAGACCCATCGAACGCGCAATCTCGGGGAATTTCTTATCCTCGGCGTAGTGCGCCCGGATGACCGTCTGCTCCTTTTCGTTCAGACAGTCCATGACCAGGAATTTCAATTCATCAAGCATTTCCTGATCACTTACTTGGTCTGCCGGATTGACGGCGCTCGGATCAGCGATCTTTTCGCAGGGACACAAGCCCTGTTCCTGGAGATGTTCGGGGGCATGGTCGAGCTCCACGAACTTGGCCGTATCCAAGATACTTCGGAGAACCGCCTTGAAGCGATAGCTTCGCTCGGCATTCCAGCCGAGATAGACTATCGCTTGCTCGTAGCTCGCCGGCATCCTGAAGGTCTGTTCGAGTTTCATCCTAGCCGTTTCGACCTTGTTGTATGTTTGCCGACCTCTCCGGGTGCAAGTATCCATTTTGCGCAGAGTATCGAGAACACTGCCTCTGATCCGGACGTAGGCATAAGTTTGGAAACGTCCCAAACCCTCCCGGTACTTATTGGCCGCTGACAACAAACCGTCGATGCCGGCACTGTACAGATCGTCCCGATTGATATGAGTCGGAACACGCTCTTTGACTTTATCGACTACCACTCCGACGAGCGGCAGGCATTCCTCTATCAGATTGGCTGATATCATAAGAGGTTATTTGAAGGTTGCTTTGCTGGGTTTCTAGTGACTCAGTCTGCGCTTCTCGGGGCCATAATGCAAGATGCCAACTGTGCAAATCTCTCAGAGCGGGGAATGTTATAATATGCCCATGAACCACACTATTACCCCGAAGGATTTCTTCCTTCATTTGGGCGTCACGGCCGCCCTCTATGTGTCCATGATCGCTTTACTCAATCTGGCTTTCACGGTATTGGATCGTCTGATGCCAGACAATCTCTATACTGTCTGGTCGGCTGGCGCTATCGCTTGGCCAATCTCGGTCCTCCTCGTGATGGTCCCGGCACTCTATCTGGCCGAATGGCTCGTTGCCCGCGACCTAGCCAAGAATCCGCTCAAACGCCAAGTCTGGATCCGACAGTGGCGTATCGATCTGACTCTTTTCCTCTCCGGCGCGGTGATGATCGTTGATCTCATCGTACTCATCAATTGGTACTTGAACGGGGAACTCTCCGGCCGGTTCATCTTCAAGGTAGCGGCGGTGATGATTGTAGCGGCTGTGGTCTTCGCTTATTATCTCCTCGAACGCTTGCCAGTCGGCACCCATGTAGGGCGTTTGCCTCAGATCTTGCGTTGGCTTGGCGTGGCCTTGGTCATCGTCACGATGGCTGGTGGTTTCCTCTTGGTTGGTTCGCCGGCCAAACAGCGTGCTTTGCGCTTCGATCGACAACGTACTACCGATCTCACCAACATTCAATGGCAGATTATCGGCTATCGAGAACGGACAGGTGACCTACCGCCCAATCTCGCGGCCCTCGATGACACGATTAGTGGCTTCACGGTGCCGACCGATCCAGCCACGGATGGTGTCTACGGCTACGCACGCAAGAGTTCTCTGGACTTCGAACTCTGCGCTACTTTTGATCTGGCTAGCGCAAACACTCCGGGCTCAGTTACTGATAACAATTGGCAGCATCCGGCCGGCCGGTCCTGTTTCGAAAGGAGCATTGATCCGACAAAGTATCCGGTTGACCAGACCAAATAAGTGCCAACTGGAGGCGGGTATTTATTCAGAAATCCAGCAACAGGGCTTTATTTTTGCGCCTTTTTAGGCTAGAATAGCCACTTAAATAGTTAATAGCTAGAAAATCATATGACTCTTGGTAAAAAAACAAAGATTGTTTGTACTATTGGCCCGGCCACGGAGAGCGAGAACAAACTGACAGAGCTGGTCACGGCTGGTATGAATGTTATGCGCTTGAATTTCTCGCACGGTGACTTCGCGGAGCATCAGGCCCGCGTCGAGTCTATTCGTCGCGTCATGCAGGCTACCGGCAAGACGGTGGCTATCCTGCAAGATCTCTGTGGCCCGAAGATCCGTATCGGTACCTTCAAGGACAAGATGATTACGCTCAAGGAGGGCCAGGAGTTCACGCTGACTACTGATGAGATCGAAGGTACGGAGGAGCGCGTGCATATCAACTATCCGCAATTGCCTGACGAGGTCAAGCCGGGCACGATCATCATGCTTCAGGACGGTACCAAGCGTCTCGAGGTCAAAGCTGTGAAGGGTAACGACATCATCACGACCGTGATGATCGGTGGCAAACTCTCCGGCCGCAAGGGTGTCAACGTGCCGGGTGCCAACCTTTCGCTCTCCGCGTTGACCGAGAAGGATCGCGCTGATGTGGAGTTCGGTATCAAGAACAACGTCGACTACGTGGCCTTGTCCTTTGTCCGCCGTGCTTCGGATATCCAGGATTTGCGAGACATCCTCAGCAAGGCTGGCTCCAAGGCTCAGATTATTGCCAAGATTGAGACACCGGAAGCTCTGGATGTGATCGATGAGATCATCGACCTGGCTGACGGTATCATGGTAGCTCGCGGTGATCTCGCTATCGAGATTCCGGCCGAGGAAGTGCCGATTGTCCAGAAGATGCTCATCCAGAAGTGCAATGCCGTGGGCAAGCCGGTCATCACCGCCACGCAGATGCTCGAATCAATGATCAAGAATCCGGTACCGACGCGCGCCGAAGTCTCCGATATCGCCAACGCCATTATCGATGGTACGGATGCCATCATGCTCTCCGAAGAGACCACCCTCGGTGAATTCCCGATCGAGGCCGTGAAAGTCATGACCAAGGTAGCCAAGCGCATTGAGAGCGAAGTCTACACCTGCGACACTATTGCAGAATACGATGAGTCGCATGGGGTCTCGGATATTGTCTCGCAATCGGCTGTTCGTGCCACGCATGCTGTAGGTGCCAAGCTCATTGTGGCTCTGACTCACTCTGGCCGTACGGCTCGCATGGTGGCCCGCTATCGTCCAGCTGAAAACATCCTGGCCCTTTCGGACAAGGAAGATACCGCTCATCGTCTGGCTCTCTCTTTCGGCTGCTACCCTTTGGTAGTACCGACTCTGCATACCACAGAAGAGATCATGACTACGGTACGCAAGCTGGCTATCGATCACAAATTGGCCAAAAAAGGCGACAAAATAGTCATTGTGGCGGGTATGCCCTTCGGTAATTCTTCAGAAACGAACTTCATCCTGGTCGAAACGCTCTAGTTATCTACCGGTTATCTACATTCCCGGAAGTCCTGGCTTGGTGACTTCGGGTATATAATACACATATGCGCAAGAGCGCCTATGTTCTGGCTGATACAGCTATGGTCCTGGATGGGCACCATCATGACTATCAGCTCATGTTGCGGGATCTGCCCAATCGGGCCAAACCGCGAGAGAAGCTTCTGGCTCAAGGTCCGGAAGCTTTGACTATGGCTGAACTTACGGCTCTTTTGCTAGTGACGGGCACGACCAGGGAAGACGTGCTCAGTCTGACCAGCCGGATCGTCAGAGCTTATGGTGAGCGCAATGTCTTCGCTGAGCGGAATGCCGCCAAGCTCTCGAATGAGCTTACTATTCCTCTGGTCAAGGCTTGCCAACTAGTGGCGGCCGGGGAGATTGGTCGGCGTTTGCATGCCCGGGCCAGCTCTAGCTTCACGACGATTCGCAATGCTCGTGATGTCTATGAATATCTGGCGGATATGCGGAACTTGCCACGCGAGCATTTGCGCGGACTGTACCTGAACGGTCACAACCGGATCATTCGCGATGAAGTTATCTCTATAGGCACCGTCAATGCCAATCTGATCCATGCCCGGGAAATTTTCCGGGTAGCCATAGAGTGTAATGCTGTGGCTCTGGTTCTGGCGCACAATCATCCTTCGGGGGAGGCGACACCATCGGCTGAGGACGAGACGGTGACTCGCCAGCTAGTAGCGGCTGGTCGGATCGTGGGGATTCGAGTGCTCGATCATGTGATCATTGCCCAAAATGCTTTCACAAGCGTGAACGCAGAGTACGATCTCTAATACGATTCTGATGTTTCGAGAATATACCTATGTCTCACCCTCTCTGCAGGGTGTTTTGAGTCATGAATCTATCGCCTATGAAGGTCTCTCGCGGCCGCCGGAAATCCTGAGACTTCTCGATGGTGCGCCCGCGGATACCGCCGCTGCTGATCAGCGGACGCCCCTGACTGTTCCTGGAACCAGAGAGCAGAAGTTGCTGGAGAGATATTTCTATGATCTCTATGGTCTCTTCATGAAGAAACTCTCGGTCTTTGTGCTTGCTAGCGAGCCGCTCTCCTCGGAGACGGTTCAGCTCCAGGCGATGCTTCAGGAGATGATCAAGGTCAAGAAGATATTGGGAAGGGTGAGTTAGTGAGAGGGGAGTATTCAGGTGGTTAGTCTCAAATAGCCCTAGAAGCATCAGGGGACTTCAATATTCGGTCTCCAGGACACGGGATTTTCCTGCTGGAAAATCCCTCTATGCTCGCGCCAGTCGCGCTCGCAGGGTCCTTTCGACCGAACATTGAAGTCCCCTGAGGATTTGAGGTATTTCAGTGGTTGAATCAAAAGTTGACTTTGTATATATAAATGTGCTATAATAGAAAACGGAGGATTAAGGTAATTCTTTGCGAATTTGATCGCACGGAACTAAATTACCCCAGATCTTTCACAAACCCCTACGGGACCTAAGTCCCAGAAGGAGTTCCATGACTGCTACGAAAATCACGCCCTTCGGGCGTGGTGTCCACATCGGGTATAACAGCCCGATTCACACCATCCTGGTGAAGTTCTACTTCACCAACGAGAAACAGATTCCCTCGGGAATCCCGGAAAAGCGTCGCCAGAGTGATCAGTCGGTTGATGACCGCCACGCCATGGCGGCGGAGCTCAATGGTCGGAAGGACCTGGCCGTTGTGGGCCGTGTTCGTGAAGGCCGCGTAGACAGCGGCGAGCACTTCATCGACAATGTGCACAATGTGCATGCCGGGTGTCTGACCCGCGGTCTCTCCAATCTCAGCTACACCCTGGTGGACTGTCACTACTACTGGCATGCCGCCAAGGGTAAATTCGTGGTCGTTCTCAAACTGACCACGAAAGCGGAATCGGGTTTCATGCCGATTTCCAACGGCGCCATCGAACAGCGGCGGGCCTTGGCCCGGACCTGCTGGTCCTGGTGCCACGGCTGGATCAACACGGACGGCGTGGTGACCCTGAACTTCGGTGGGCGTATGCCGGATGGCAAGGCTCACCATGCAGTGGTCGTGCGGGAGCATCAGCTCATCGCGGCCACGGTGGCCGAATTCGTCAAGGAAGAAGACGAATAATAAACTTTCTTCCCAAACTAGCCCGGCAACGCTTGCGTTGCCGGGCTAAAAACTTTTTAGGTATTGCTATTATCGTCTAGGAATGAAGAATTTTTGTCCAAATTGACCGGACGGAAATAATCGAGAGTGCCGTGGTTGCTATTGTTTCCCATGAGGGCAGCAGTATCAATTTCGGTGGCGGAGGAAAGCTCTGCTGGTGGTGCTCCCGAGATAATATTGAATAAGTGAGCCAGGAAGGTAGTGGCGTATTCGCCTTTATTCAGGGAAAACCTCAAGCAGACACCTTCAGGAGAAAAAGAGCTCTGCTCTATGGATATCTTCTCCTTGGTTTGGATTTTTCTCTTCTGGATATAAATGTGTTTGAAAGGTCTAAGGTTCTTGAAATCCAAAGGCCAGCCCCCGACAACCGAGAGGAGTTCTCGGTAGCTTGCGAGGTCTTGGGGGTCGGGACTGAGTAGGAGAGGGAGGAATTCAGGAATTTGTTTGTTTGTTTGGATAAGTCTGGTCAATTGTTCATTGAAAAGGAGCGAGGCAAAAGCATATACCCAGAGCATGGTTTGATCAGGCATGGCGACCAAAGCTTTCAAATAGTCACCATTGTTTGCTTGCAGAGCCTCTATCAGACGGATCTCATTGTGCATGATCAGAGGGTATGGTTCCAGGAGCTTTCGGATGGCTGACCAGTCAGGTATGAGGCCGCGTATTTTTTCGCGGAGCTGGCTGAAAAAGGGCAGTTCACGCTCATTGCTCTCAGTCAGGAAACTGGTAACACATTCCTGATAATGACCACGAAGGATCTCAAAACCCCATTGGAAATTGATGAGTCGTGGTACACCGAAACGCTGCAGATAGTAGAAGTTGTAGAAACCCTGTTTGCTCAGCTGTTTTTCCAGGTCCAGGAAATTTTGTGATTGGACCGGCTGGGGCGTACGAATAAACAGGGTGAAGCGATTACCTTTGAGACCGCCTCGATCCATACTACCCTTGTCCCAGCGCCAGTCCTTCAAG
>JAJXVL010000016.1 GCA_021782175.1 bacterium | reverse complement strand
GAGCGCATTCTCTACTATACTGGTATGACTCATAAGATCGGTGAGGTGCACGAAGGTGACACCGTCACTGACTGGATGGAACAAGAGCGTGAACGCGGTATCACTATCACCGCCGCCGCCATCACCTGTTTCTGGAATCCGACCTATATGCCGGTGACCGACCTGTCCAAGAAAGTCCGTTTCAATATCATTGATACGCCAGGTCACATCGACTTCACTGTAGAAGTGAAGCGTTCTCTGCGTGTGCTCGACGGGGCCGTGGTGGTCTTCGACGGTGTGGCTGGTGTAGAGCCGCAGTCTGAGACCAACTGGCGCTATGCCGATGAGAGCAAGGTGCCTCGTCTCTGTTTCATCAACAAGATGGACCGCATGGGCGCTTCCTTTGAGCGTTCCTTCCAGTCGATCCTCGAGCGTTTGAACAAGAAGGCTGTGCGCTTCCAGTTGCCGATCGGCACCGAGGGTGAGCACAAGGGTGTCGTGGACCTCCTGAAGATGAAAGCTTATTTCTTCGAAGGCGAAATGGGTAACAAGATTGTTGAGGCTGAAATCCCGGCCGAAATGTTGGACGAGGCTAAGAAATATCACGCCGAGCTCGTGGAAAAGATTGTCGAGCACGATGACGCCGCTATGAGTGCTTACCTCGAAGGCAAAGAGCCGACGATCGAAGAGCTCAAGCAAATCACCCGCAAGGCTGTGATTGCCAATGATATGTTCCCAGTGTTTACCGGTTCCGCTCTCAAGAATATTGGCGTTCAGCTGGTACTCGACGCCGTCGTGGATTACTTGCCTTCACCTCTCGATATTCCGCCGGTCAAGGGTCTGGATCCGCGCACTGGTGATGAGGTGGTGCGCCATGCTTCGGACAGCGAGCCTTTCTGCGCCTTGGCTTTCAAGCTCCAGAACGACCCGTTCGTCGGTCAGCTGACCTTCTTCCGCGTCTATTCGGGTTCCATTGAGGCTGGTACTTATATTTACAATGTTACTACCGGCAAGAAGGAGCGTCTCGGCCGCATCGTGCGTCTCCAAGCTGACAAGCGTGAAGAGGTCAAGAAGGTTTTTGCCGGCGAAATCGCCGCCGCTGTCGGTCTCAAGGATGCTCTGACTTCGCATACTTTCTGCGATGAGAACAATCCGATCGTGCTCGAGCAGATCAAGTTCATGGAACCGGTGGTCTCCCTGCGCATCGAACCCAAGACCAAGGCCGACCAGGAAAAAATGGGTATGGCCCTGCGCAAATTGGCCAACGAAGATCCGACCTTCCGCATTTCCACCAACCAAGAAACCGGTGAGACAATCATTTCCGGTATGGGTGAGTTGCATCTCGATATCATGGTTGATCGCATGAAGCGCGAGTTCAGTGTCGAAGCTAATGTCGGTGAGCCGCAGGTAGCCTATCGCGAAACGATCATGGGTGAAGCCGAGGCCGAGAACAAATACATCAAGCAGACCGGTGGTAAGGGTCAATACGGTCACGTTCGTCTGACTTTGCGTCCGATGAAGCCTTTGGCCGAGGGTGAAAAAGTACCCAAGACGGTCAAACGCTATGATGATTTTGAGTTCATCAACTCGATCAAGGGCGGTGTTATCCCGCAGGAATTCATTCCGGCCGTTGAGAAGGGGGTGCATGAGGCCATGGATCGCGGTATTGTGGCTGGCTACAAGATGGTCAATATCTCCTGTGAACTGACTTTCGGTTCCTATCACGATGTGGACTCCTCAGAAATCGCCTACAAGATTGCCGCTTCGCAAGCTTTCCAGGATGCCGCCAAGCGCGCCAAGCCGGTGATCCTCGAGCCGATCATGAAGCTCGAAGTAGTCTGTCCGGAGAAGTATATGGGTGATGTGGTGGGCTCGATTTCCTCCAAACGCGGTCAGGTTGAGGGTTCAGAACCCAAGGGTCAGGTCCTCTCGATCCACGCCAAGGTGCCGCTGTCCGAAATGTTCGGTTATACCACGCAGTTGCGTTCGATGACTTCGGGTCAGGGTAGCGCCATGATGGAATTCGATCACTACGAAGTAGTGCCGACCAATGTGGCTCTCGAAATCGCCGAGAAGCGCAAATAATTTGCGCCTTTCGGTGAGGTGTGTTAGCATGGCTCTTACGCGCCTTTGAGGCGTTTTATCAATCCTTTTAACAATATTATCTTTGGCTTTTGACGCATGGCATCACGCCCAAGCGCCACAAGCCAAAGCACTAAGCAAATAACATGGCAGCAGAATTCAATCGTACCAAGCCGCACGTCAACGTCGGTACCATTGGTCACATCGACCACGGTAAGTCGACCTTGACCGCCGCAATCGTAGCCGTTCAGGCTCGCAAAGGTCTCGCCAAGGAGAAGGCTTACGCCGAAATCACCAAGGGCGGTACCGTCCGTGACGCTTCCAAGACCGTAACTATTTCTCTCTCGCACGTTGAGTACGAGAGCGACAAGCGCCACTACGCCCACATTGACGCTCCGGGTCACGCTGACTATATCAAGAACATGATCACTGGTGCCGCCCAGATGGACGGAGCCATCCTCGTCGTGTCTGCCCTAGACGGTGTCATGCCGCAGACCCGCGAACACATTCTCCTGGCCCGCCAGGTCGGTGTGCCGAAGGTGCTTGTTTTCCTCAACAAGTGTGACGCTGTCGCTGAGAAGGATCTCATCGACCTCGTCGAGGAAGAAGTTCGTGAACTTCTCACCAAGAACGGTTTCGACGGCGCGAATGTCCCGGTTATCCGTGGCTCCGCTCTCAAAGCGCTCGAAGGTGATGCTGAATGGTCCAAGAAGATCGACGAGCTCATGGAGGCTCTCGACACCTATATTCCTGAGCCTGTCCGCGAGAAGGACAAGCCGTTCCTCATGCCGATCGAAGATATCTTCTCGATCGAAGGCCGTGGTACCGTCGTAACTGGTCGTATCGAGCGTGGCACGATCAACGTCGGTGACGAAGTCGAAATCATCGGCTTCCGCGACGCCCAGAAGACGACTATCACCGGTATCGAAATGTTCAACAAGCAGCTCAAGGAAGGTATCGCTGGTGACAATGCCGGTCTCCTGCTCCGTGGTATTGCCAAGGATGATGTCTCCCGTGGTCAGGTTTTGGCCAAGCCGGGCTCTGTCAAGCCTCATACCGAGTTCGAAGCTGAGGTTTACGTGCTCAAGAAGGAGGAGGGTGGCCGTCACACGCCGTTCTTCACCGGTTACAAGCCGCAGTTCTATATCCGTACTACGGACGTGACTGGCGAAGTGACCTTGGCCGAAAAGGTTGAAATGGTTATGCCGGGTGACACGGTGACCTTCAAGGTCAAGCTAGTCGCTCCGGTCGCTCTCGAAGCCCAGATGCGTTTCGCCGTCCGTGAAGGTGGCAAGACTGTCGGCTCCGGTGTGGTCACCAAAGTCGTTGCTTAAGCTCAGTTAATCATCACGCCCATGGCTATCGCCAAAGAAAATTCCAAGAAAGCCGCCGCAGCCAAGCCGGCTCGCGCGCGCAAGGCCAAGCCAGAAGGCGCTATGCCGCACTTGCGCATCCGTGTTCGGGCTTATGAGCACAAGATCCTGGACGCTTCGTTGCGTCAGATTATGGATACCGCCGCTCGTTATGACGCGACGGTTCATGGTCCGACGCCGTTGCCGACAGAGATCAAGAAGTACACGGTCAACCGCTCTTCCTTCATCGACAAGAATGCTCGCGAACAGTTCGAAATGCGCGTTCATAAGCGCCTGATTGATATCGTCAACCCCAACCCCAAAGTGATTGAGGCTCTGACCAATCTGAGTTTGCCTTCCGGAGTCAATATCGACGTTAAAATGATGTAAGTCTGATTTCTACGGCACCGCGCCCACAAGGGCCGCGGCGGTCAACACTACTATGAAATTCATTATCGGCAGAAAGCTCAATATGACCCAGATCTACGGCGAAAATGGTGTCGCTACACCAGCCACCGCGGTAGTTGTGCGTGGTAATGTGGTCACTCAGATCCGCACCCAGGAAGTGGATGGCTATCAGGCTGTCCAGATCGGTGAGGGTACTCGCCATGAGAACCGTATCGCCAAGGCTCAGAAGGGCCACTTCAAGGACCTCGGTAACTTTGCGACCGTCAAGGAATTCCGTTTGGAAGAGCCTTCAACCATGAAGGTCGGAGACAAGATTGATCTCGCGCAGTTCAAGGCCGGTGATGTGGTCCAAGTTTCCGCCACTTCCAAGGGCAAGGGCTTCCAAGGTGTAGTCAAGCGTCACGGTTTCGGTGGCGGCCCGCGCACTCATGGTCAGAAGCACTCCGAGCGCGAGCCAGGCTCGATCGGTGGTGGTCTGCGCACGCATGTACCAGTTGGTACCCGCATGGCTGGTCGCATGGGCAGTGACAGAGTGACGGTCCGGAACCTCAAGATCGTGCATATTGACCAGGCCGAAAACGTCGTGTATGTTTCCGGAGCAGTACCGGGACGCCGCGGTACGCTAGTCGAAATTGTCGCCCAATAAATCCAGCATTAATCCTTCATTCACTCACATGGACGCCCCTATCTACAATCAGCAAGGCCAGGCTACCGGTAAGCTCAAGTTGCCCGAGAGTGTCTTCGGAGTTGCTTGGAACGCCGACCTCGTCCATGAAGTAGTCCGTTTGATGAACTCCAATTCACGCACTCCGGTGGCTCACGCCAAGACTCGCGGTGAGGTTCGTGGTGGTGGCCGCAAGCCTTGGCGCCAGAAGGGTACCGGCCGCGCTCGTCACGGTTCCACTCGTTCCCCGATCTGGGTCGGGGGCGGTGTGGCTCACGGTCCGCGTAATGACAAGAATTTTGCGCGCAAAATCAACAAGAAAGCCCGTTTGCAGGCTCTCTACACCATTCTTTCACGCAAATTCCAGGAAGGAGAAATTCTCTTCCTAGATGAGGTCAAGTTTGCCGCCCCCAAGACCAAAGAAGCCAAGCAGATTCTCACCGCTCTCTCTGGCATCAAAGGTTTTGAGAAGCTCTCGACCAAGAAGGCTAACGCCGCCATCCTGGCCATTGATGCCAAGACGGACAGTGTAGTCAAAAGTTTCCGCAACTTCGGTAATATTTCTGTCGAAGAGACCCGCAACTTGAATCCTGTTTCCGTACTCAATCATAGCTTCCTCCTGGTTGCCAATCCGTCGGCTTGGCTCAAGAGCCTCACAAGCAAGAAGGCCGAAGCTGCCGAATAAATCTTTATTTTTAATTTTTCATCTTTACTACCATGCCGATGTTCTGGTCAACCAAGCCCAAAGCCGAGAAGAACTATGCTGATGCTGCCGCCAAGCCCAAGACGGCCAAGCGTGCTTCTTCTGCTAGGAAAGACGGAGCCAAAACCAAGACTACCGGCGTGGTAAATACCAAGGTCGTCAAGACCGCCAAGGTTGTACCAACCTTGCCAGCTGGGGCCTTCGGTACAGCGGCTGATGTGATTATCAGGCCGCGTATCACGGAGAAGTCTGGTGTTTTGAGCCAGTCTGGCGTCTATACCTTTGAGGTCAAGACTTCGGCCAACAAGCCGACGGTAGCCAAGGCTATCAAAGCTCTCTACAAGGTTACACCGACCAAGATCACTATGATCAATCAGCCCGCCAAGAATGTTTTCGTCAAAGGCCGCCGCGGTGTTGTTTCCGGTTTTCGTAAAGCCCTAGTGACAGTCAAGAAGGGTGATAAGATCGACTTTGTCTAAACATTTTTATTTTGTATTCCTAAATTAATAAAATGAAAACTTACCGACCAACCACCAAATCCCGCCGTCACATGACGACTTTGCCGTTCAAACAGTATTTGACGGCTTCAGAACCGTACAAGCCTCTCACGGTCGGTTTCAAGCGCGATGTGGGACGCAATGCCCATGGTCGTATCACTGTCCGTCACAAGGGAGCTGGTCACAAGAAGCTCTATCGTGTGGTGGATTTCCTCTACGAGAAGAAAGACATCCCGGCCAAGATCGCCACGGTTGAATACGATCCTTTCCGCACTGGCTATATCGGTTTGGTCAACTACAAAGATGGCACCAAGCGCTATATTCTCTTGCCCAAGACCATGAAGGTGGGTCATTCTTTCGTTGTTTCGGAGAAGGCTCCGATCGAAACAGGCAATCGCTTGCCGTTGCGCAACATTCCGGTCGGTACTTTTGTCTACAATATTGAGATCAAGCCTGGTTCGGGCGCCAAACTGGTCCGTTCGGCCGGATCTTTTGCTCAGGTGATCGCTAACGATGCTGGCTACACGCATATCAAGATGCCTTCGACGGAAGTACGCAAAGTTCACGAAGATGCCTGGGCTTCAATCGGTGCCGTTTCCAACGAAGAGAATCGTTTGGTTCATATCGGCAAGGCCGGTCGCTCGCGCTGGATGGGTATTCGCCCGACCGTTCGTGGTACCGCTCAAAACCCTGTGGATCACCCGTATGGTGGTGGTGAACAGCGCCAGGGCCGTGGTCTGCGCCGTCTCAAGACTCGTTGGGGCAAGCCGGCCGGCAAAGGTCAGAAGACCCGCACCCCCAAGAAGTACTCCAATGTCTTCATTGTTTCTCGTCGCAATCCTGGTCGTTTGATGAGGAGCGGTAGCTAATCTCCAAGATAGATGTCTCAAACAGATCCCGCCAAGAAGACGGAGCGCCACTTTCCAACAGCTCATTTTCTCATTCAGAACATCAAAGGAGTTGTGGAGTTTTTTGTTTTTATGATTATAGGCAAGAAATGATTTCATGCTACAATTTGACGCATGAATAAAACTAAAAAGCCTTTATTAAAGAGAAAGTGGTTTTGGGTAGTCGTTGCGGCCGTTCTGGTCGCCGGACTCATTTACTGGTGGCGTCATGGCAATCCAGCTTCGAAATACGATACCTCACCGGCCACTATGGGTCGGGTGGTCGAACAAGTCTCTGTGACCGGTACTGTCTCACCAGTGGCCAAAGCTGATCTGGCTTTCGAGAAGGGTGGTGTTATCTCGAAAATTTATGTCCAGGTTGGGCAGATGGTGAGACAAGGAGATCAGATCGCCTCGCTCGATAGCGCCGCGGACCAAGCGGCGGTGGCTTCCGCTCAGGCGACCCTGGATGATCTTTCCCGCAATCTGACCCCCGAAGAGTTGGCCGTTCAGAAAGACGCTTTGGCCAGTGCGGAGAGAGATGCTTTGAATGCCGCACATGACGGTTATATCAAGGCCCAAAACGCCCTCTTCAACTACGCGGACATTTTCTACAGCAATCCCCAAAGTGCCAATCCGGTCATTATCGTTCACACGGATACTTATACTGCTCAGACCTTGCTCAACCAAGAGCGAATCAATGCCTCCGGAGTACTCAGTGCTTGGGCCGCTGATCTCGCGGCCACCAACCCTGACCCAGCTACATTGATTGCCAGAGCCCATCACTACCTGACCAGCCTCAAGTCTTTCCTAACAGATCTTTCAACAGTCGTTAACAATCTGACTCCGGCCAATGCCAGTATGACTCAAGCCGCTATCAATGCTGATCTGGCTATCATGAATACCGGCTTATCAACTCTGAATGGCGCCATTGACTCAGTGACGACAGCTGAGAGTGCTTTGTCAGCGGCACAGTCAGCCTATGATCTCAAGCTGGCCGGCAATTCGTCTCAAACAATCGCCGCCCAAGCCGCAAAAGTGGCTCAGGCCAAGGCTCTCTTGGCTCAGGACACGATCTATGCTCCGATTGATGGTTTGGTGACCAGGGCTGATCCCAATGTGGGCGAGTATGTTGCTCCTGGACAGTCTGGTTTTGCCGTTCAGAACAACAATTTCAAGATTGAAGCTTATGTGCCCGAAGCCGATATTGCCAAGGTAGCCGTGGGTGATCTGGCTTCTAGTACGCTCGATGCCTATGGTTCCGATACGGATTTTCCGGCGCGAGTGATCGCTATTGATCCGGCAGAAACAGTGCTCGAAGGAGTGCCGACATACAAGGTTACATTGGTTTTCGTCAACCCCGATCAGCGAATTCGTTCTGGTATGACGGCAAACCTAGAAATCCTGACGCACGAACGTCAAAACGTCCTGACGATTCCTTTCCGTGCAGTCACTGACAATGGCGGTCAGAAGTCCGTGAAGATTGCCAGCGCTGATGGTCAGAGTTATACGACAGTACTTATTACTACCGGCCTCAAGGGCTCCGATGGCTTGATCGAAGTAACTTCTGGTCTCAAAGCGGGTGATCAAGTGGTGACCTATATCAAGTAACCGTGAATATTATCGAAGTCGAAAAACTCAAGAAGGTCTACCACGACGGGGGAGAGACTGAAACGATCGCTCTAGACGAGGTCTCTTTCAATGTGCGTAAAGGTGAATTTGTAGCCATTATGGGCCCTTCGGGTTCCGGCAAATCTACTCTCTTGCATCTCCTGGGCCTCCTGGATGAGCCGACCAGTGGTCGTTACAATTTCAACGGCAAGAATGTGACGACATATAGTCAGGACGAATTGGCTAGTCTGCGCAACCGTGAAGTCGGTTTTGTCTTCCAGGCCTTCAATCTCTTGCCACGCACGACCGTTCTCGAAAATGTGAAATTGCCCCTCTACTACTCAGATGTGCCGGAAAAAGATTGGGATCGCATGGCGCGTGAGGCTGTCGAGTCTGTCGGTTTGGGAAACCGGATCAATCACGGCCAGTCGGAACTTTCCGGTGGTGAGCGCCAGCGCGTGGCTATTGCTCGGGCCTTGGTGACCAATCCCGAAGTAATTTTTGCCGATGAACCGACCGGCAATTTAGACAGCAAGTCCGGCAAGCTGGTGATGAGTATCATCCAGCACTTGAATGAAGAGCACGGCAAAACTATCGTGCTCATCACTCACGAGACTTCGACGGCTGAACATGCCGAACGCATCATCAGACTCATGGATGGTTCGATCGAGAGTGACTCACCGGTGACCAAGCGTTTGTCAGCCAACGACGAATTCGTCAAATAACATGACTTACCGACATCTTTTCAAAACTGCAGTGACCGGTCTAGCTACGAATCGTTCGCGGTCTATCCTGACGATTCTCGGCATTGTGATCGGTATTGCGGCTATCATGTTGGTCGTTTCACTGGGTGCCGGAGCTCAAGCGCTCATCTTGGGCCAGGTCCAGGGACTCGGTACCAATACGATCGCTGTGATTCCCGGCCGCGAACCGACCGGACCTTCTGATGTGACGGCCTTGTTTAGCGATTCGCTCAAAGCCAAAGATCTCACAGCTCTCGAGAGCAAGGCCAATGTGCCATATCTGAAGAGTATTATGCCTACAGTTATTGGAGCTGGCACATCATCCTATGATTCCAATGCATACCAGGTCACCATTTTTGGGGCTACTGAGCTCATTGCCGAGATTTTTGATCTACATCCTTCCGCCGGGCAGTTTTTCGACTCTAGCGATGTCCTGTCGCGTTCTAGCGTGGTCGTGATTGGCTCCAAGGTGGCTGACCATCTCTTCGACGGCCAGAATCCAATCGGTCAAAATATCAAAATCAAAGGGCGCAATCTAAGGGTGGTCGGTGTACTGCCTCCCTCTGGCGGCGGTTCGCTTTTCAACTTTGATCAAATGATTCTCATGCCGTATACCACGGCCCAAGATTACATTCTCGGTCAGAAATATTTCAGTCGTATCATCATCCAGTCTACGAGTGATGCCACAGTGGCGGCTACGGCTCAGGATGTCACTCTGACCTTGCGGGCTTCTCATAACATTACTGATCCCACCAAGGATGATTTCACAGTGCAAACTCAGCAAGACTTGGCCAATCGTCTCTCGACTATTACCAACGCCCTGACCTATTTCTTGGTAGCGGTAGCCTCGATCGCGCTCTTCGTCGGCGGTGTTGGTATCATGAATATCATGTTGGTAGCTGTCACTGAGCGTACGCGTGAGATCGGTCTCCGCAAGGCTCTGGGTGCTAACAACCGAGATATTCTGGCCCAGTTTCTCCTGGAGGCAGTCTTGCTTACGGTCATTGGCGGTGCCATCGGTATCATCTTGGGTTCTTCTCTGGCTTTCATTATTTCCATAATTCTTTCGCAGGGTTTGGGGGTGGTATGGCAGTTTGTCTTCCCTTGGGGTGGTGCCGCTCTGGGCCTATCAGTCTCAGCTATTATTGGTCTGGTTTTCGGTGGTTATCCGGCGCGCCAGGCTTCGCTGAAGAGTCCGATCGAAGCTCTGCGCTACGAATAGATGTATTCTTTTTTGGTCATTACATTTTTGACTGTGTTAAAATTGAATTCATGAAAAAGTTTGGCAATCGAGCCTTCACCCTGATCGAGCTTCTGGTTGTCATTTCCATCATCGGCCTTTTGGCTTCGGTTGTCTTGGTATCCCTGAACAGCGCCAGAGATAAGGGGACAATTGCTGCGGGGGAGACATTGGAATCAAATATTTATCAAACCAATGGCGATACGAGTATTCTCCAGCTTGATTTCAATGATTGTTCAGGGAGTACGGCTGTAGATACATCTGGTTCGGGGAATAACGGCACTTTGATAGGGGGTCCTGTATGGACAACTTCGACTTATAGTGGCGTTGGTTGTGCTCTCAACATGAATGGTGGTTATGTGGATGTTGGAAATATATCTTCAGCCAGTATAGATTCTCTAGGAATTACAATGACAGTTTGGATTAATCCGACGGATTTTTCCGGGTATGATTCAATATTTTCGGTGCGTGATACCTGTGGATCAGCAAACTTTCAGCTTTACCTCAATCCCACTACCGGTAAATTTACATACTACAGCACTTCTCAGTATTATATGGATTACACGCCACCTCTAAATAAGTGGACCTTCGTTGCTTTTACTGTGGATAGTGCCAATAATACTTCTTTGTATATCAATGGCTCCT
>JAJXVL010000015.1 GCA_021782175.1 bacterium | reverse complement strand
GTAACATTTTCCTTTTGTTTCCTTGAATCCGCGCCCGGATGCCGTATACTATCAATATGTCAGCGCGAGATTTCTTCTTGGGCAAGCGGATCGCGGTGGTCGGCCTCGGGGCGCACGGCGAGATGATTGCCGATATCAAATATCTGGTCAAATTGAACGCGCTTGTTTCTGTCTATGATCTGCGCAGCGAAGGTCGTCTAGGGGAGCATATGACAGCTGTACGCGCCCTTGGCTTGGCTAATTTTCTCGCTGGTGAAGTCCCGGCCGAAGATTTGCTCGATATGGACCTCATTATTTTGTCTCCGGAATACTCACGCCACTCCTCATTCCTGGCCGAAGCCCGCAAGAAAAATCTCGATATTGTCTATCCCGAAACACTTTTCCTCAAGCTGGCGCCGCCGGTCAATGTGATCGGTATTATGGGCGCTTGCGGCAAGTCCACGGTCATTTCTATGTTGGCGCCTATGCTCGAAGCCGCGCATCGTCTCGAGGGTCGCGAACATTGTCTGGTGATTGATCCGGAGGATGGTCATGGTGTCCTGGCTCAGCTCAAGACCCTGAAGAACGGTGATACGGTGGTCATGCGACTAACTACGACGATCATGCCGGAGATCCATGCTCTCAAGTGGAGTCCGCAAACCGCGGTGTTCACGACCATACCGTCCGGTGTTTCCTTCAAGGATAATCCTTTTGAAATTCTGGATTTCCAAACTTATAACAACCATGTGGTCTCTACTGATGCCGTCATTGACGCTATCCGCAATGAAGGCCCGCGCCTCAAAGCCAAGATGCTCCGAACCAAGATAGACCTCTTGCCAACGGAGTGGTTGCCCAAGAGTCGTGGTTTGCATGACCGTGAAGACGCAGCCCTGGCTATTCAGACCGCCAGAATCTTCAAGGTATCTGATGAGATTATTCAGCCGATTCTCGAGAAGTGGAAGCCGTTGCGTGGGCGCTTGGAGCCGCTCAAGAAGATTCGTGGTGTGGAATTCTGGAATGATACGGCTTCGGTTTCACCTCAGGCTACCGTGGCGGCTCTGGCCACTCTGGCCAGTAACAAGGATGTTGTGGTGATTCTAGGTGGCGCGGCTAACGGCGGTGATTATCGGGAGCTCTACGCTGCTCTCGCGGTCTACGCGCACACCGCTATCGTATTGCCGGGTAGTGGTACTCTGACTGAGCGCCAGGCTCTGCGCAATCTAGAAGGGGTTGAGGTCATCTCCGTACCCTCGATAGAGGAGGCTGTGCGTACAGCCATGGAACATGCGCGCAAAGGCGACAAGATTTTGTTCAGTCCGGCTTTCGCGGCTGGTGGTCTGGATGGCTCTCGTGCCGAGCGCGGGGAGCGTTTCCTGCGAGCAGTCAGGAGTTTGTAATTAACTGTTTAGGACCTGCAGTAAGAACATATTCTTTTGAGACAAAACGAACCTGCCGGACCTTCATCGATTGTTTCGGCACGACCTTCGGCTTTGGCTCAAAAGAATATGTTCTTACTGCAGGTCTGAGGCAAGAATATTATTTTCTACCTCCTACAAGCCCCCGATGAGACAAACAGTATCGCCAGGCAATTCATAGCCCATCTCCAGAGCTTGGCGCAGGCCGGCAATAGCCAAGAT
Organism: bacterium; assembly: GCA_021782175.1. Classification (GTDB taxonomy): domain Bacteria; phylum Patescibacteriota; class Minisyncoccia; order Phycocordibacterales; family PALSA-1337; genus C7867-002. The sequence continues at coordinate 9,382 of JAJXVL010000015.1, read as the reverse complement.
GCCATTTGCGGAAAGATTCAGACCTGTCTCTTCCTGCACTAGGGCTCTGGTGGCCTCAAGCTCATCATTGCTGACGATCCAGCCACTGCCACCACTTCCTTGTATGAGAGGTACTAGGGTGGCTTTGCGATAGGCGGTCTTGTCGACGATGGCGCCAGCCAGGGAAGCTTCTACCGGGCCATCAAAAGTGGTGAAAGCATCAGCTATCGGATGACAAGCTGAAGTTTGGACGATGTGGATCTGTACCCCGGGCAAATTTTGGGCGAGAGCCTCGGCGGTGGTTCCAGATGAAGTGGCTACCCAGAGCGTCCCAAGCTGTGGTCGAGCCGAGACTATTTCCTCGGCCAGAGCCTTGTAACCGAGAAGAGCAATCTCATCGGTCGATTGACGCAGACTGCGTACGCCGTCAGCTACAGCGGCAGTCAGAGCTTGGAGTGGTCGCTCCTTGGTGTAGATGCTTATATTGTCATCAGCTAGAGCGTGCAAGCGGTCGGCTTTGCCTGCTTCGATATGATTGCCGATGAAGATGTCTAGCTGCCAGGGTAGAGTCTTGGCCGGCAGGTTCTCATTCAAGTGCCGGATATGCTTGGCTGCGGCTAGGGCGGCATTACCGGAGCCGGTAATGGCAAAACGACGCTCACCCTGAGCGCTATAGTGGTCGATCATGACGGGAATAGAGCGACCCTTGTGGGAGCCGTAGGGATGGCGGTCCTCGCGTTTGAGGTAGAGAGTCCCGGTGCCGCCCAGGCTGTCTAAGAGGCCGGAATAGGCTTCGAGGGGTGTCAACATATTGCCATACTAACCCATTTTCGATATCATTTGAAGCGCGAAAGATCAGTACTTGTTCGATCGCCTTAATCTTATGATCAATCAACAAACCGAAACTTCAGGAGCCGTTTGTATCTGTCCCGAATGCAAAAACCCGGTCGACTTGTCTCGTTATCCCAACTTGGCGGCTGGAATGGTCATCGAATGCAATCATTGCGGCATGACACTCTTGGTCAAGGATACTGCCAACGGTCAGGTGCAGACGGAGATTGTCGACGAAGGAAAATAGGAAATAATCCTGACTCAAAAACTACTATTGATGGGGCTAAGGTCTGGGTGCGATTAAGTTAAGTAGGTTTCCCACTAAGGGTACAGCTACTCTCCGACATACAACCTGTTCTCCGACAGCTTCAACTAACTTTTACTTTCTAACCTTTTGACTGTTTCCTCAATCATGCCCCGGAAACCGTGTGAACCCAGGAAGGCGATCACGGCGCCTTTTTGGCTGGCTGTTGTCAGGAAAGAAACTACAGCCTCATCGTCATCAATATATTTTGTCTGCGGATGAGAAGAAGCAATAATGGCCGCCAATTCTTCACCGGACATGGGAGGTTCTGAAGTTTCCTCATTGGCTACTTTGAGCTTGGTCAGACGGGGAATGACGACTGTTTCAGCTTCATGGAAAGCTCCCTGATATTTCTCCGCTGCGGCTCTTTCACGGCCACCGATATTGGGCTCAAAGACTGCAATAAGATGCTCGCCGTAGACTTGGTGCAATTCATGGAGAACCGCTGAAGCTTTTTCAGGAGAGTGAGCGATATCATCGAAAACCGTGACACCGGCAGCCGTAGCGTCCCCGTCCAAACGCTTCTCTAGACGGCGTTTCAGGCCCTTGAATGAGCCAATGGCCGCGATGATCTGATCTGTCGGCACACCAAGCTCGCTAGCCATGGCGAAACAGCCGGTGATGTTCTCGGCTTGGAAGGAGCCAAGTAGGCGAGTCTTGATCTCATGAGATTTGCCGTCATGATTCAAGTTGAAGGTCAGACCAAATCGGGACTGTCTGATGTTGTCATAGGTGTATTCTGCTTCTGTGCCTGGCGCGCGGCCGTAGCGAATCACTCTGGCGGAAGTTCCTTCGAGTGCTCTCGTGACCCCGGGTTGATCCTTGTTGGCCACGACGAAGCTTTTGGCCGGCACGTTTCCGAGCAGACGCTGGAAAGTTTCGAAATAGGCAGCTTCGGTGGGGTAGAGATCGGCATGGTCCCAGGAAACAGCCGTGAGCAGAAGATGCGAGGGGTGATAATAGAAGAATTTGGCCGTCGGATCAGTGGGGGAACTCTTGTATTCGTCGCCTTCGAAGACGCTCCACTTGCTCGTTGTGTGGCGAGCGGAAGCATCATGTGAGAGGGAAATACCACCGAACATGTACGAAGGGTCGTAGTCCGCCTCGATCAAAATATGCGAGAGCAGGGCGGCGGAAGAAGTTTTGCCCCAGGTTCCGGCCACAACAATAGAATTTTGCCGGACCAGATATTGACCAACGGCTTCGGCAAAAGAATAGATCGGTAAACCAAGTGCCCGGGCATTGTCAGTCTCTGGATTTTGGCTGCCAGAGGCGGTGCCGACCACAACAATATCAGGTGCTCCTTGTTCGAACATTTTTTCCGGATGCCAGCCGGCATAGTAGGGGACACCAGCTTCGGTGAGGCTGGTGGATACTGGCGGAAAGAAGCCCTTGTCGGAGCCGGTGACGATGACGCCAGCCTTGGCGAGGGCGATAGCTAGGGCGCTAGTGGCGACGCCGCAGATACCCACGAAATGAGCACGGTGGGGCAAGGGTTTCTTGGCGTGATTCATAACAGGGGCATTATAGCGCAAATTATCCCCCGAGAAACTATTTTCAAATGCTCAGCGAAGTCGTAGAATATTTGTGAACCAGCAAGAAAATTTGAAAAAGGAGGCAGCCATGAAAGTCGAAAAAACTTTTTCGCTCGAACTGAAAGGCGCTACCTACTTGGTGACTGTTCAATTCGAGCTGGGCCCAAATGGTTCCTTGAGTGAAGGTAAAATCATTTCGGCCGAAAAAGCCAAAAACCTCTTCTGTTCTGGTGTTGAAGATTTGTCCGGCGCCACTGAGGCCGGCGCCGGATAGGGGTATAGGCTGATTACGGTACGGTCCCTGGCAGATGGCTGCCAGGGACCTTTCTCGTTCAGATAGTTTCTCAGACAGTTTTGAACTATAGGGTTTAGTCTCAGGCAAGCTCTTTCAGTAGAGTTTTGGCCGCTTGGAGATCAGTCTGCCAAGCTTGGCCGTCGAACCATTCTAGGCCGGCGAACTGGAGCTTGTAGGAATCGCCAGGGCGTTGGAGAGAACCCAGATAAACATATTTCAAACCTTGAGCTTGGGCGTACTCTATGGCGCGAATCATCATGCCGAGGCCCATATCTCTGGGGGCCTGAGCTAGGTCATAGAAAGGGTAAGAGTAATGAAGTATGTCGGAGTTCTCATAACAGATGGCATAGCCTAGTGGACCAAAACCATTCATATAAACGAGCAGTCTATTGAAGTTGCTCCTGTTTCCGTCACCAAGCATCTCCTTGATCTTCTGAGCACTCATGACTTTGTCGCCAAACTTCGCGGTGTAGAAATCTTTGGCCAGTTTGCCGATCTGGAAATCATAAGCGCCGTAGGGGAGAGCCTCAACGCGGAGGGAAATATCGGGGGTCTTCTTGAGAACACGACGATTCTCACTGGAGAGCTCGAATCTGCTGAGGTCAATGCGACAGGAGCGGGTTTGCTGCATAGCACCCTTGCTGAGGCGGGTGAAGACATAACCGCGATCATAGAAAGCGGTGATATTTTCCGATGAGGAATCAGTTACAATCTGTTGGTCCCAGTGAAGATAGGGCATGTGGCTATTCTAGGCCTTATTTTTGGGCTTGGATAGATATTGACAGGCATTTATTTTTTGTCTGTTAATCATGATGGACAATAGTTCAACTTAATTGACTGTAAACCTGTTTTTTTGAGACAATGTTGTTACAAATTTTTCGCCAGCCCTCACGGGGTCTGGGCGATTTTTTATAAGATTAAATATGTTTTATACCCATAGTTGTTCTAAGAAAATTTAACAATGAAACTCTATGGGGTATATTTTTGACTTCAAAAGAAAAGTCAGGAAAATATTACTTCAGATTTCACCATGATCAAGATAGATTGAGTACAGCCAATATGTCACAACTGCGATTGATAGATAGCAAACGTCTAAAATATCAAATAGGAGTAATGGCCGAAAGTGATTTTTTCCAATTGAAAAAGCGCATCATCAACCTGATTGAATAATGCGCTTTTTCGTATTAACCCCTTTCGGGGAGGGCCAAGGCCGTAAGTGCCTACTATCGTACTTCTTGGTAATTATTATTGCAAGCCCCTAAATGAATATATATTTTAGTGCAACGCCAACCAGAAACCAAAAGCCACGAAGATGAAATGCACGACCCAGAAACGCATGACAGTCTTTTCCTCGCTCCAGCCGAGGAGTTCGAAGTGGTGGTGGAGGGGAGCCATGCGGAAAATTTTGCGGCCGAGGAAATAACGAGACAAAACTTGGATGATTACGGAGAGAGCCTCGATATAGAACATGAAGCCCAGGAAGAAGAGGGACCCGATCTCGCCGATGGCCATGGCATTCACCGCGAGGAGAGCTCCCAGACCGAGTGAACCGATATCACCCATCATGAAGCGGGCCGGTTTGATATTGAAATAAGTATAGGCCACCAGAGCGCCGGTAGTGGTGGCGTTCAGGATGGCTACTTCACCGAAGCCGTTGATCCAGGATAGGAAAGTCAGAGCCCCGAAGGTGATGATAGCCATACCGCCGGCCAGACCATCCATACCGTCAGCGATGTTGACAGCGTTGGCTGTGAACATCACCGTGAAGATGATGATGGGCACGATCCAGATGCCGGCGTTCCATTCCAGGCCGAAGGGTAAATAGATGAAGTGCCAGGCTGGTCCGAGTTTGTCGTAGATCCACCAAGCCGTGATAGTACCGGCAATAAATTGCAGGACGAGCTTCTCGTGAACGAAGACACCTTTGCCAGGGCGCGAACCGAACCAGACAGAAATGCGCTTGAAGATCGTCCAAGGCAGAGTTACGGCATACCACAATCTCATGCGCCAATCATGATGGACGCGGATAAGATTGAGGACGTGATCCAGTTTGCGGCTGCGTCGTTCCGAGCCGTACACGCTCATGACATCGTCCACGGCTCCGAGGGCCGCGGAGATGAGCATCACGCCGATCGGTACCCAGGTGAAAGAACGAGACCAATCGAAGAAATAAGTAATGAGCGCCACGGTCACAATGACCAACAAGCCACCCATGACTGGAGTGTTGGCTTTGTAAGCGTGAGAGCCGAGAGCCGAAAGCTCAACCTTGGGTCCTTTGACGAGGTTGAGCTTGAAGAGGACTCTGGTGAGGAGTGGCGCCCAGAGGAAGGCGGCAATAGCGCCAATCATGGTAAAACCGAGAATATAGGCCAAATCGGCCGTGCCTTGGAGGATGGTAAGCATCCCCTCCAGAATATCACGGTTTTAGGCCATTTCAAAGCCAAAGGATCAGTTCAAGTCTAGTTCAATCAGAACCAATTGAGGCGGCGTAGGGAAGTCTCTGAAGCCTTGGCTCGCGCCAGTAGACGGAGAGCGTCAGGTGATTGCCAAGCCTGGGCCAACAAATCAGCCTGCGAGTCGGTGATGGTGATGGTGCCTTCTTTGGAGCCGGTACCATAGAGACCGTCTTCCGGATAGGCGACAGTATGGCAGTAGTGGATGAGTGCCGGCTGACCGTCCGGACTCGTTTCGACGCGGTCAACGATCAAGATGTGGTCACGCTCAGATCCTTCTGGTCCTTTGAGCATAGTGATCATATCGCCGGGTGCGACAGCTGAGATCGGTACGATCTGGCTATTGTGATCATCAGCCAGACTGGCGACATCGCAATTCTCGGCTGGACGCAGAGCGCAACGCATGCGCGCCAGGAAACCTTGGCCGCTCACGAAGTATAGTTTCTTGGCGATCGGTTCACGGCCATGACTCTCGAGTTCAGCGTTGAGTACATGATAGGCGAAGCCGGAGCAATCAATACCCAGATTGTTCTCGACCAGGAAACGCTTGAGGGCCTCGGTCGAGAGCATGCCGGCTGCGGCATGATGTTTCACTAGGAGTGCCTGCGTTTCCTCAGCGATAGCCGAGGGTGAACCTTTGCCGACATAGACACTGAGAGCACCGCGCGCCCGGACGGTTTTGTTATTGAAATAGGGCACACCGCAAGCCGAAGCGCCGATCGGCAACTCTCGATAGAGATCGATGATTGAGCGGGCTTGGTCGGACAGGGTACGGACTCCAGGTGTAGTCATAGGAAGTTACTCGGCTAGTGATTCTTGGCAGGCATTGATAATGGTTTTTCCCGTCTGATTCCAGACCTCGTGACCCTGCATCAAACTGTGCTGGCTTTGGACGCGCAAGAGATCCTCGTGAGGCTTCCGGTTGTCATAGCTCACAGTTTCCAGACCAGCCTCATGGAGTTTCGAGGCCACTCGGGAGGTATCGATTTTGAGTTGGCCGTTTCCCGGCACTCGCATGATAACTTGCGCGCCATCGGTGATCGGAATGAGTGGTCCGGAGAGGTTCTCTCCGAGCAGAGAAGCCAGGTGGGCTTCGAAGGTGGTCAGACCGGTTTTGCCTGCCGCGCGTTGCTCCTTTTGCAAGATTGATTCGAAAGTGGTCGAAGCCGGCTGACGAGCATTGATCTCGATCAGATAGAGGCGATTCTGGGCGGTGTCCTTGATGAAGTCGACACCGAAGAGGCCGCGCCAGCAATCCTTCTGCATGCGGGCACCAAGCTCATTGACCAGACTGCGAACATTTTCCAGCTCAGCGGTGGTGAGTATAGAGGGCACGACACCCCAGTCGTTACCGATAGTTGTGAAGCGGTTATCGGTGAAGGGAGGCAAGCCGGTGATCTGATAGCTGACACTGCTCATGGCGATCGTCTCTGGTGTCACGACCACATTGACGGTGAAGGATGGTCCGGTTACAAAACTAGTGAGTCTGGCGCGGCGTTCTGGAAATCTGACCTTGAGAGCTTCCAAGGTTTGGGCGCTGTCGACTAGGATGGTGCCCCCGCCGGTATGGCCGTGAGCCCATTGGATGACGAAGGGTTCGCCACCCCAAGTGATGTTCTTCATGAAGAGCAGTCGATGCGGTGGCAAATAACCCTCGAGCTCACCGAGCCAAGAGAGTTGACTGATCTTGTTCTCGATCCGTTCAGCGGCCGCAGCTGTCGGATTGAGCAGACGCCAGCCGCGTTCGCGGGCCAGAGGCTCAATGCGCGCGGTATTCTTGAACAAGAGGAAATAGATGCTTTCGGCGGCCGCGCCAGGACGGGCCATGAGCTCAGCATAGAGCCGAGCGGTCTCGGGATGAGCCAAGAGATCACCGGAACCGTAGAGGGTGCCGTCAGGACCTGGCTCGATCAAGGTCACAAAACCAGGATATTTGGCGGCAATCATCTGGCCATAGGTCGTGCGGTTGCTCACAACGCGGTAGTGTTCACTGGGCTCCAAGCCCAGAGCCCTCTCGATTTCGCGGGTGACATAGATGATGGTTTGGGCCATATGTCCTCCAGTCTATTATAGATTGACGCTAAGCTCAAACGGCAGTAGAGTGCCGACATGGCTACACTCTCTGTCATTGGTACGCCGATCGGCAATCTCGAAGATATCACTCTACGCGCTCTCAGAGTGATGGCGGCGGCCGATCTCATTCTCTGTGAAGACACCCGAGTGACCAGGAAACTCTTGGAGCGCCATGGTCTCAAAAAGCCGACCTTGTCATATCATGCTCACTCCAAACTCTCGCGTGTGGATGAAATCACCGCCGCTCTGCGAGCCGGACAGAACTTGGTCTTGGTCTCTGACGCGGGCACTCCGGGTATTTCTGATCCCGGCACAGCTCTCGTAGCTTGGTTGCGCAGAGAGATGGCCGCACAAATCAAGGATGGTACTCTGAAGATCGAAGCTGTGCCGGGACCGTCGGCGCTCTCAGCAGCTCTGTCGATCGCCGGCGTCTCTTGCGCCGATTTTCTCTTCCTGGGTTTCTTGCCGCACAAGAAGGGTCGAGAGACGCTCTTCCGGGAAATAGCGGCCACGGAGCGCACGGTCGTTTTCTACGAATCACCCCACCGCGTGATCAAAACCCTAGAGGCTCTAGCCGGACATCTGGATCCTGGACGCCAAGTAACCATCTGCCGCGAGTTGACCAAGGTCTTCGAGGAGGTGGTGACAGCTACAGCCGAGGAGCTATTGGCCTACTTTGGGGCTCACAGTGACAAAGTCCGAGGAGAGTTCGTGGTCATTGTTCACCCGAAGGTCTGAATGAGCTATAATCTCCAGTACTATGTCCAAACGTCAAATTCTCATGTTGCTAGGGGTCTGGGTAATGTTGTTTTTGTTCCTAGGCTTCCCGTCGAGCTGGGACAAGGTGCTGGCGCTCTTGAGTGGTCTCCTGATTGTCGGTGTGGCTTATCAGCTGGGGAGTACCAGCGCGATATCTGCGGCCGATGTGGTTTCGAAAGACGCACCTTTTGCTGACAGCAAAATCAAAGATACCCCAATCAATACACAAGCCAGCATCCCGACTGATACAGTCGTCCATTCACCGCCAGAAGCCACGCCAAATCAATAGTTGCTTTTCTGGATAAGTGTAGTATAATTTACATCCGGATAGTAGTGCTTTCGAAAAAATTTCACCTGTTTTCGTCAGGTGGTTCCTAGCCGTTCAGCCACGGTAGGGAAGCGTCAATCGACGTGGTTTTCAGAAAGTACAGTTTCATCAAATACCAGAAGTAGATGACAAAGGATTCATTCCAGGACCCGATGGGGTCCTCTTCCGTCGACAGCTCAGCCCCTGTCGATTTCGTTGAGAGTGAAGAGTATCTCACTGCCGACGAGCGCGCTCAACTCGAAGAGCGTAAGCACAAGGGTCGGTCGGTGCGAACCTTCACACCGCCGGATCTGAACGATCCGCACATTGTCGCTCGGCTCAAGTTCGTCGAACCGCGATACCGCGGTGGTCCGGTGCGCAAGTGGTAGTAAACCAGCAAAACCCCTTTCATGGTGGCCCAAGGAACCACCAAGCCCTATCTCCGCAAGAGATAGGGCTAAATTTTTGTGGTATAATTCAATCGAATCTATAGTCCCTATGAATGAAGACAAGATCACATATTTCGGCGAGACAGACGCCCGCAATCGGCGGCTCAAATTTGGCATCAAAGCCAAGGACCGCACGCGCCATGTCTATGTGCTAGGGAAGACCGGTATGGGCAAGTCCACCTTGCTCGAGAACATGGCTGTGCAGGATATTCAGAATGGCGAGGGCATGTGCTTCATCGATCCACACGGCAAGACCGCCGACCTCCTCATGGAATATGTGCCGGAGAATCGCATTCGGGACGTCATCTACGTAGCCCCTTTCGATACGGAATACCCGATCTCTTTCAACGTGCTCGAATCAGTCGACCCGGACAAACGCCACCTGGTGGTGTCTGGT